>JALSRY010000646.1 GCA_026984555.1 Phycisphaerae bacterium | reverse complement strand
TTTCGCGGGCAAACGGCCACACTGTACGGCGGGGGTGGAATCGTTGCGGACTCCGACCCGGGCCGCGAGTACGAGGAGACGGCGGACAAGCTGCGCGGCATCGTGCGGGCGATGACCGGCCAGGCCGCGGGCGAGGCTGGGGTCGTGGTGCCGCCGGCAGCGGAAATCGCGGGAGGCCATTGTGCGTGAGTGGGTGAGTCTCAACGGGCGGCTGATGCCGGCGGACCGCGCGCAGGTCAGCGTGTTCGATGCCGGCTTGATGCAGGGAATCGGGTTGTTCGAAACGATGCGGGCGTATGGCGGGCGTGTGTTTCGGCTCGATCGGCACTTGGACCGGATGATTCAGTCGGCGCGACGACTGGGCTGGTCGGTAGTGCCGGACGCCGAAGCGCTGCGCGACAACGTGGAACAAGTTGTCTCGGCCACGGAGCACGACGAAACGCGGGTGCGGCTCACGGTGACGACGGGGAGCTTGCGGCCCGCCGAAAGCGAGCAGCCCGAGCTTACGGTGATCGCCTCGGCCTCGCCCGGAGCGCGTTACCCCGAAGAGTGCTACCGCAAAGGTGTTACGGTGCTGTTTTCACCGTATCGTCAGGGCACGCACGACCCCACGACCGGGCACAAGACGACGAGCTATTTCGGCCGGCTGGCGTCGTTGCGCGAGGCACACGCCGCCGGGGCGTTCGAGGCGTTGTGGTTCACGCACGAAGGTTACCTGGCGGAGGGGGCGATCAGCTCGGTGTTTCTCGTTTGCGCGGGTGTGCTGTGGACGCCGCCGCTGGACACGCCCGTGTTGCCGGGGATTACGCGGGCCACGGTGATCGAGCTGGCCGACAAGCTGGGGATCGCGGTGCGTGAGGAGCCGCTGACCGGGGAGGATGTGTTGGGGGCGGACGAGGTGATGCTGACGAACAGCCTGATGGAGATCGTTCCGGTGGTGCGTGTCGGCCGACAGCCGATCGCACAAGAAAAACCCGGCGAAATCAGCGGGAAGCTGCTGGTGGCCTACGGTGAGCTGATCGACGCCGAATGCGGGGAGTGATTCGCGGTGGGCAGCGGCGCCGCTTGCGGCCCGCGTCGGCCGGAGCGGTCCCAAGTGCGGCGGGTGTCGGGGGTCGGATCAGGGGGACGCCGGCCGAGGTCGCCGGGGTTCGCGGTGGTGGTGAAAATGTCCGGTTTGTTGCCAACGCGAGAGGGCATGTAGATGTCGGTGCGTCGTGTGAAGAAAGCGGAGGCGTCGTCGGCCGATCAGGCGGCGTGCGTGGCGGATGTGCTTGCCGCGCTCGACGCCGTGGCGCCGCTGGCTGGTGCCGAATCGTGGGATCACGTGGGGTTGCTCGCGGGCCGGCCCGAGTGGCCGGTAGAGCGGGTGTTGCTGGCGATCGACTTGACCGACGCGGTCGCGCGCGAGGCGCTGCGGAAGCAGGTTGACGCGGTGGTGGCGTACCATCCGCCGATTTTCAACGGGATCGATGCGGTGACGCCCGGTGCGGCGGGGCCGACGAGTCTGCTGCCCGACTTGCTGGCGGCGAAGGTATCCGTGCTCTCGATACACACGGCGATGGATGTGGCGCAAGGGGGGACGAACGACCTGCTGCTCGACTTGTTCGAGATCGTGGATCGCCGTCCGCTGAAGCCGGTGATTCGCGAGGACGGCGGCTACAAGCTCGTCGTATTCGTGCCGCCCGGGCGGGTGGACGCGCTGCGGCGGGCACTGGCGGCGGCGGGGGCAGGAACGATCGGACACTACGCGGAGTGCAGTTTCGAGCTTGCCGGAGAAGGGACGTTTCGAGGTGACGAAACGACAAACCCGGCCGTTGGCCGGCGAGGCGTTTTCGAGCGCGTCGAGGAAACCCGGCTCGAAATGGTCGTGCCCGCGGCGTGTGTCGGCGATGTCGTCCGGGCGTTGTACGCGACGCATCCCTACGAAGAGCCGGCATACGACCTCTACCCGCTCCACCGCGTCGAGTCGCGCGCCGCGGTCGGGCTCGGTCGGGTTGGTACGCTCCGGCGCGCGCTGTCGGGCCGCGAGCTCATCGAGCGGCTGGCCGGCCGCGTCGATCTATCGGTGGCTACCTGTGTTGGCGAGCTGGGCCGGCGGTTTCGTTCGGTGACGGCGGCGGCGGGCGCGTTTGGTGTTCGGGCGTTTCGCGATCCCGACTCGCTCGTGCTTACGGGTGAGTTCAAACACCACGATGCGCTACAGTTGCTCCGGCGCAATGTGACGGCGATCTGCCTGGGGCACTATGCCAGTGAACGCATGGTTCTGCCGTTGTTGCAACGCCGGCTGCGCAGCGCACTGCCGGGGGCGCGCGTCACGGTGGCGCGTTCCGACCGCTCACCGTTTCGACCACTGCCCGGGAATGCGTAGGACGATGGCGACTCTGTGCGGTCTTACGCACGCGTGGCCGGATCAGGGAGGCCGCCTGGCGGAACCAGGTGGCGCGGTGGCTGGGGAAGTTGACACCGGCGATGGGCGTCTGCTGTGCATATCCAGCGTTACACTACGGGTGGGGTTGGTGTGTAGCGGCAACTGTTGACACGCGCTGAATCCGGCCGCACGGGCGCGCGTGCGTGCTGAACAACTGCGGTGGTGTTGTTATCATATCGGCTGGTGTCTGCATCTATTTCGGGTATGTGATTCGACACAGGGGTGGTGTATGCACGTTGTGACCTGTCCGGGCTGTTCGGCTCGCTATCGGCTTCCCGAGAAGTTGTTGCACAAGCGCGTCAAGTGCAAGAAGTGCGGCAAGACGTTTCAAGCCGGTGGCCCGCGGCCCGCCGACGAGGACAGCGATCTCTTCGCGGGGTTGATGGACGAAGGGGGGCAGCCGCGTATCGCCCCGCCGCCACCTCCACCGCCTCCGGATATCACGACGCCCGAGCGTGTAGCCGCCGACGCACAAGCCAAAGCGGTTACGCCGGCGGGTGGCGGCGGCATGGGCGCGTACTTGCGGGACGTGGGGCGTTCGCTGCTGTTTTTCAGGGGGCTGGGCAGCGTCGTCATATTTGTCATCGTCGTGGCGCTCGTCATTACGAGGTTTTTCGTTGCATTCGCGCCGTGTTTCGGGCTCGTCGGGTCGCTCATCATTTCGGGCTGGGTGATGGCGTTCATGCTCAATGTGGTCGCGTCCGGGGCCGCCGGCGAGACCGACTTGCCTGATCTGTCCGTCGGCAGTTGGTTCGCGGGAATCATCGTGCCGCTGGTCAAGTATCTGTTGAGCTGGATTGTCGCCATGATTCCGTTCGTGGTCGCGCTGGGTTACTTCTTGGTGTTCAACCAGATCGACATGCCGGAGGCCATCGCGCAGTTCAGCGCGGCGCTGCTGGGCGAGTTCACGCTGGCTTTCGATCAGACGGCCGGCGGAAACACGCTCATGGGGCTGCTGCTGCTGTTGTCGCTGGCCACCTGGCCGATGCTCGTACTGGTCGTCGCGGTCGGCGGGATTCCCGGCCTGGTCCGGATCGACCTCATGGTCCGCACGGTAATCAAGACGCTGCCGGCATACGTCGTCGTGGTCCTGCTGGCCTACCTGGGGATGGCTGTGCCAGAGCTGGTGCTCGGCTACGTGGTGGAGACGGTTTCCCAGTCTGCTACCGCGAGCGCGGGGGGAGCGAGTGGGGCTGCGTCCGGAGGGGCTGGCCCGGATCTGTTGACGTTGCTCGGGGTGCAAGTGCTGCTGACGCCGGTGGTGGTGTACTTCGAAATCTTCACGATGCGGGTGATCGGTCTCTATTACCACCATTTCAAGCACCGGTTCGCCTGGTCGTGGGGATGACGGCCGGTGGAGATGGGACGCGGTGGGGCGGGAGCGCCCTTCACGCGCGGCGCGCTACGGCGAGCCGGCCGGTGTTGTGGCTTCGCCGATCGTGACCAGCACGTCGTCGTACGCGCGGTACAGAAACGCGGGACCGAGCCGAGCCCCGATGTGTCCCCACGGCAGGCGCTCGTCCGGCCGGCGTTGGCGGTGGGCGTAGAAACCGGGATCGACACCCGTGGCGGCGAACGCCTGCTGCCAGATCTCGTCGCGGAACGTTTCGGACCAGGCGTCGAATCGCGCGCCGCGTCGCCACGCTTCGTGGATCGCCGCACCCAGGCGCCGATCCCCACGCGCCAGGACACCTTCGAGGATGGAGGTTTCGACGCGGTGGGTCTGGACACGGACGGCGGATCGCCGACTGTGTTTGAGACGCATCAGCCGGGCGCGCGCTTCGAGGAAGTATTCTTTGCGTGGCTGGGCCATCCACTGCAACGGCGTGAACGGTTTGGGAACGAGCCAGCCGACGGATGCGGTGACGCTCGCCGGGGGCAGTCCGATCGACCGGCGCAGCTCGCTGACGGCGACGGCGAGCTCCCAGATGCCGTCGATGTCCTCCGGGCGCTCGCCAGGAAAGCCGACCATGAAGTAAAGCTTGATTCGTTGCCAGCCTGCCTCGTACACCGCCCGCACGCCGTCCATCAGGTTGCCGTCGGTGACTTTCTTTCGGATGGCGCGGCGGAGGTCATCGCGGGCGGCCTCGACGGCGATGGTGATGCCGCCTTTGCGGACGCTCGTTCCCATCGCGGGGATGTGACGCAACATGCGGTCGATGCGCAGGGAGGGGAAGCTGAGGTTGACCATGCGTGGTGCGAAGTGCTCGTTGAGCCGGGCCGCCAGCTCGGGGAGGTGGGGGTAGTCGGCCGTCGAGAGCGAGAGCAGCCCGATTTCGGCGATTCCGGTGGCACGCTGAGCTTCGTCGGCGATTTCGAGGATGTGCTCGACGGTGCGAAGCTTGAGCGGACGCTTGGTGTATCCGGCGTGGCAAAAGCGGCATAGCTGGGGGCAGCCGCGCATGATTTCGATGCTGATGCGGTCGTGAACCGGCTCGACCCACGGGACCAGCGGCCGGCGCGGAAAGGGGGTCGCGTTGAGATCATCGACATGGCAACGTTCGATGCGCTCGGGCAGACCGTCGAGCCGGGGCGTCATCTTGGCGATGGTGCCGTCGGAGTGGTACGCCAGGTCGTAGAGGTTGGGGGCGTAGATCCAGGGAAACTCCCGGGCCAGCATGGGGATCATCGCGCGCCGGCCGACGCCGTCACGCTTGTACGTCCGAACGGCGCGGAGGATGGCGGCGAGTGCCGGTTCGCCATCGCCGATGACCACCAGGTCGACGAACTCGGCCACGGGTTCGGGGTTGTCGGCTTGGGGCCCGCCGACGATCACGAGGGGGTCGTCGTCGGTTCGGTCGGCGGCGCGCAGCGGAATGCCCGCCAGGTCCAGCATGTTGAGCATGGTCGTGAAACACAGCTCGTATTGCAGCGAGATCGCCAGGATGTCGGCCGCCCGCACGGGTTGGCGGGTGTCCCAGGTGAACAGCGGGATGCCGCGTCGCCGCATGACCGCCTCGGCGTCGATCCAGGGGGCATACGTTCGTTCGGCGCAGATACCCGGGGTGTGGTTGGCCTGCCAGTAGAGAATCTGGCAGCCCAGGTGCGACATGCCGATGGTGTAGGTGTCGGGGAACGCGACGGCGACGCGGATGTCCGCGCGTTGCCAGTCGCCCGGGTGGACGAGTTGGTTGACTTCGCCGCCGATGTATTGTGCCGGCTGACGCACGTGGGGCAGCAGCTCGCGGCTGATGCGCTTGGCAAGTTCGCCGTCGGTCATGGTGATTTCGCTGTTCGCTGTATCCACCGGCCAGCCGCGTCGCGCGCCAGTCGCCCTTCAGCACCCCGGCCGGACAACCCGGCGGATTATAGCAACCAGGACGCGGCACCGGCGCGGCGAGTGACCCCCGCGGGTGGGAATCGTGCGGGACGCTCCTGCGAAGGCAGATCGCGTGCGCGATGGCCCCAATGCCGTTTGGTGTTGCGACGTTACCGGGGCGTTCCCACCTTGAGCATCATGGCGCCGTGGCGGGCGATCGGGGCGGCGAAGCCCTCTTCGAACTCGCCTAGGTCCACACGCCGCCAGAGGTCGCGCACGGGTTGGGGGCCTTCGAGGCCCAGGTCGCTCCAGCGCACGTGCACCTCGGCCTGTTCCCGGTCGCGGTTGAACAACCCGACGGCGATTGTGCCGTCGGCGAGCGGGCGCGCCCACACTTCTCGCTTTCCGCGCGCGACCACCCGCCGCGCCTGGTGCCCGAGCGGATCCTGGTCGACCTCGAGCACTTCGGGGTTGGTCAGTAGCGCAAGGGTGAAGTCGTCCATCTGCGACATGTCGCAACCGATCAGCAACGGTGCGGCCAGGAGTGACCAGAGCGTGATGTGGGTCACTTGTTCGTTGCGGGTCAGGCGGGTGTCGTGCAGGTTGGGGCCCCAGCCGACCTTGCCCACCACGAGCATGTCGGGGTCGTTCCAGTGGCCGGGACCGGCGTAGGGATGGAGCTCGGCCTGGCCGAAGCCGATGCGAGCGAGGCTCGACCACGTGTCGGTGATATCGCCGGTGGTTCGCCAGTAGTTTCCGCCCACATCGGCGCCCCATGTCCAGACCTCGCCCATGCCATATTGGCAAAGGCTATAGACAATGTCGCGGCTGCAATTATCGAGCGCCTGTCGCATGACGATGTAGGGTTTTTGCAGTTCGGGCAGGCTCTGGTCCTTGGCGATCTTACCGTAGGAGCACCAATCGTACTTGATGAGGTCGATGCCCCAGGCGGCGAACGTGTCGGCGTCCTGTTGTTCGTGGAGGTAGCTACCCTCGAAGCCGGCGCAGGTCTTGGGTCCGGGCGAGGAGTAGATGCCCAGTTTGAGCCCCTTGCTGTGCACGTAGTCGGCCAGCGCTTTCATGTCCGGGAATTTCTCGTTCGTGGTGATGTTGCCGTGTTCGTCCCGGCCTCCTTCCCACGCATCGTCGATGTTGATGTACCGGAAGCCGTGGGCGGCGAGCCCGCTCCGAACCATCCAGTCGGCCGCGGCGCGAACCTTGGCATCGTCGACCGAGGTGCCCCAGACGTTCCACGAGTTCCAGCCCATCGGCGGCGTGAGCGCCAGCTTGTGACGGCCTCCCACGATCGTGAGCTGCGACGACGCGACACCGCGCGGGCCGCTGACGGTGACATCGACGACCGTCGTGCCCGGTTCGCGCAGGCTGCCGCGGATGATGCCGGTTTGCGGGTCGAGCACCAGCCCGGCGGGCAGGTTCGCCGCTTCGAAACGCAGCGGTCCCGCGCCGGTGGCTGGGATGCGGAACAGGAACGGCCGCCCGGGCGTCGCGCCGGTGATCCGCGGAGCGTGAATGGCCGGTTCCGGCGCCGTGCCCATCGCGATGACCGGGTCCGGGCCCGCGTCCGGCCGCACGGCGACGGGGAGCGATGGTGCCGACGGATCCAGGATCAGCCGCGCGTCCGCCCAGTCCGCATGGTCGTAGTCGATGTTGTCGTTGCCGTTTTCCACCAGGAGCAGCAGGGTGTCGGCGCCCGCCAGGTCGATCGACACGGGGACGGGGGCTTGGCCGCCGTGCAGCACCGGCGTGCGCAGGACCTCCTTGCCATCTACCACGGCTACGAAGACGATCGAGCCGAGCTTACCCACCTCGGCATCCACGCCAACCTGCGCCTCGAAACGACGGGCGGCGCCGTGCAAGTCGATCCGGAACTCACTGGCGGCGTGCGTGCCGACGCCGTGCTCGAACGTCTGCGCGCCGATCGTGAGCGGGTGGCCGTCGACCGACTTGGCCGCCTGGGCCCGTCCCCAGTCCTGATCGATCACGGAAAGATCGAGCGTTTCCAGCCAGAGGAATGCGGGCATGGTTTGTACTCCCGGTGCCGCTTTTTCGCTTCGGGGGGGCTGCGCGGCCATCCTCGGACCGGCCTTCTGCGCACAGCTCGCGTTCAACAAGAGGATCGCGGCAAACGCGACGGCAGACCGCGCAGCACATCGCCCTGCGCGCGGCGGGATGGGGAACTGGTTCCGGCGTGAGACGGACATGGGGAGACCTCCGTGGCGAAGTGGCTGATGACAAGGCTCGCGACAACCGCGCGCATCATACCCGTGGCGCCCAAGCGTTCAACGCGCTTCCAGCGTGGTCGGCCGGCCGATTGGGGTGGGGCGGATATTCCCGTGCCTCGTGGAGTGCTCCGGAGCAGTCCTCGTCGGCGAGCGGCCCACTGATGTGGTTGGCGGCGCTGCGCAGGCGTGGTGCATGCAGCGCGCAGAGGCGAGCAGGTTCGGTACGCGTGGAGAAGCAACGAGCGGCCGCCTCACGACGCGG
>JALSRY010000645.1 GCA_026984555.1 Phycisphaerae bacterium | reverse complement strand
AGGCGCTCAGCATCGAGGCGTTTGTCGCCGCCGACGCGGCCGAAATCGGCCCGCTGGCCATCGTATTCGAAGCAGTCACCGACCCGTCGCACTCGACGATCGTTGCGCCGGACGACACGGCGGTCGCGGACGGCATCGACGCCGCCTCGGTGACGGTCACGCTCCACGACTACGAGGACAACCCGCTGGCGGGCCACGAAGTCGTGCTGCTTTTCGACGATCCGGCGGATATCAGCGTCGAGCCCGCAACCGCGACGACCAACGGCAGCGGGCAGGTGACGTTCGCCGTCCGCGCCACGGCCGCCAAGACGGTCAGCGTCTCCGGTCTCGACACGACGGACGGCGTGGAAGTCGCCGCGACGCCTGCGCTCGAGCTGCATTTCCTCGACGATGTCGTCAACCCGGGCAACTCGTCGATCATGGCTGACGACGGCACCGCCATCGCGGACGACGTGGACGTCGAGATCGTGACCGTCACGCTTCGAAACGCGGCCAACAACCCCGTCGCCAACCATGCGATTACGATCAGCGCGACCGCCGGCGGCGCCGGTGTCACGATCGATCCCGTCAACGCCGTCACCAACGGCGACGGCATCGCCCTGATCGCCGTGCGCTCCTCGTTGCCGCACGCCACCACGACGATCGAAGCGACCGACGGCCCGTGGTCCGACCAGGTCAACATCACGTTCCAGGACAACGTCTACGACGACGCCGAATCGTCCGTCGTGCCCGACGACGGCGCGGCCATCGCCGACGGCGTCGATACGGAAGCTGTCACCGTCACGCTGCTCAACACGCTGGGCCACCCGGTTCCCAACACCGCCGTCACGCTCTCGGTGGATTCGGCGTCGGTCGATCCGGGCGCGGTAGTGATCGCTCCCGCCGGCCCGGTTCCGACAGACGGCAACGGGCAGGCCGCCTTCACGGTCACGTCCACGGAGGTGCAAACGGTCGTGCTCAAGGCCACCGTCGGCGGAACCGACCTCTCCGATACCGCGCTCATCAGCTTCGTCAACGGAACGAACCTCGTCGCGCAGACCGTCAGCGCCGATGTGGTCGATCCGACGACGCCCGTCGTCGTGACCTACGTCGTGGACGGTGTGGCGGCCGTACCCGCGTTCCAGATCGACATCGGGCTGGAAACCGACGGTGTCGGCTGCGATATCGACGTACCACTCGTGACGATCACCCCCGCCGAGTTGACCACCGACGATCTCAAGCCGGGCACGCACACGCTCGTGCGCAACGTGCGGACCGCGCTCGATGCCTACGGCGCGATCGGCAACGGCGATCGCATCGTCGCCGTGCTGGATGCGACCGCCTTGGTCGGCGAAACCGACGAGACTGACAACTGCGCCGCCAGCGCCGCGGTGGAGGTCGACCTGCTGGCGAGCGCGATCGCCGTGCCGTTCGACGAAACCGCGACGAATGCCCAGATCACCTACCGTATCGACAGCCCCGCGCAGGTGGCGGCGTTTCAGATCGAGATCGGCCTGGAAACCGACGGCGTCGGCTGCAACATCGACGTGCCACTCGTAACGATCGCCCCGGGCGATCTGACGCCCGCGGACCTCGCTCCGGGCACGCACACGCTGACCCGCGACCTGCGCAGCGCCCTCGATGCCTACGGAGCCATCGGCAACGGAGACCGCGTCGTGGCGCTGCTCGATACCGGCGATACGGTCACCGAGTCCGACAACGCGAACAACTGCATCGCCGGCAGCGGGCTGCCGGTCGACCT
>JALSRY010000644.1 GCA_026984555.1 Phycisphaerae bacterium | reverse complement strand
ATCGCCCGGCTCGCCGCGGCGCAAGCCGTCATCGAACAGGAGCGTCAGCGCAAGCCGTCTCGCCGCAGCGCGCGCAAGGCACCCGCTAGGACGACACGCAAGACCGCCAAGCCCGCCGCCCGACGGCGAAAGACCACCACCAAGACCGCGAAGCGGACTTCGACGAAGCCACGCACAAAGGCGAAAAAGAAAACCCGGAAAACCTCGAAATAGGCCACCAGCGAAATTACACCCCCGCGACCCCGCCCCGCGCGCCTTCACCCCCGCGCGGGGCGGCGGCCGGGAACCGAGTCGCGGGACCATCGCCCCCCCCACGTCGCCACGGGCCCATGCGACCGCAAGCGATTGCCGCATGTCGCGACGACGCCGCGCGTGTCCTCCCGGGAGGGAGAAAGGTCTGTTTCCGCGCGGCGCGGCGGTTCCGATCCGCTATAATCTGGGCATATGTCACAGATTCTCTCACAAATCCCGCGGGCGCTGCTCCAGCAGCAACAACGCCTGACTCCGCAGTTGATTCAGGCGATGGACATCCTTCAGCTCAACGCGATGGCCCTCGAAGCCCGCATCGCCCGCGAGATCGACGAAAACCCGGCCTTGGAGGTCAAGCCCGGCGACGACGAAATCGCCGAGGCTCAGCCCGCCGAGAAAACCAGGGACGAGCGCCCCGATGGCGAACAGGACCTGGTCGTCGAGGGCGGCGACGCCCGCGACTTCGAACGACTCGACAACCTCGTCTCCGAGTACAACTGGTTCGAGGACGACGGCGAGTATCAAGGCACCAAGTCTCGCGCCCGTGCCAGCGAGGAGGGCGACATCAAGATGGAGGCGATGGCCAACGTACCGGCCCGCTCCATCAGCCTGCGCGAATACCTGCTCGATCAGTGGAACCTCGTCGATACCGATGACGAGACCCGCCGGCTCGGCGTGCTCATCATCGACAGCATCGATGACACCGGCCGCCTCACCGTCACGCTCGATGAGCTCGCCAACCAGGCCGACCCGCCCATCGAGCTCGCCCGCCTCAAGGACGCCCTCGCCCGTGTCCAGCAACTCGACCCGCCCGGTATCGCCGCCCGCAGCCTCCAGGAATGTCTCCTGCTCCAGCTCGAGGCCCTGCCGGCGGACACCGAGCTGCCCCGGCGTATCATCGAGGAACATTTCGAGGACTTGCAGAAAAACCGTCTGCCCCAGATCGCCAAGGCCCTCGGCGTCGAACTCGATGAGGTCAAGCAGGCCCTGTCCGTGATCGGCCGGCTGTCGATGCATCCCGGCATGGATGTGATCGACCAGCAGGTACCCGTGGTCGTGCCCGACGTGATTGTCGAATACGACGAGGAATCCGACGCCTACGTCACCCGGCTCACCCGCGGAAACCTGCGCGAGCTGCGCATCTCCCCCGAGTTCCGCCGGGCGCTCGAAAAAGCGCGCGACGACAAGAAGGCTCGCGAGTTCATCAAGCAAAAGCTCGAGGCCGCCAACGCCATCATCGACGCCGTGCGCTACCGCCGCGAACGACTGCTCGATGTCGCCAAGGCGGTCGTCGAAGCCCAACGGGACTTCCTGGACAAGGGCGAGCAATACCTCAAGGTACTGCGCATGAGCGACTTGGCCGCCCGTTTCGGCTGCGACCCGTCCACCATCAGTCGCACCGTCGATGGCAAGTGGATTCAGACCCCGCGGGGCATCTACCCCTTGCGCCGGTTCTTCACGGGCGGTACGGAGGCCGGTTCCGGCGAAACGCTCGGCTGGGACAGCATCAAGGCCAAAGTCAAGGAAATCGTGGACAACGAGGACAAGACCAAGCCCCTCAGCGACGACGCCATCGTCCGCAGGCTCCAGGCCGAAGGGATCGAGATCAAACGCCGCACCGTCGCCAAGTACCGCAGCCAGCTCGGCATCCCCACCGCGCGACAGCGCCGCCAGTACTGACGCCCTCGCCCGCCGCCACCGCACCCCGCACCGCAAGACGCTTCGACACATCGCCTGGTTCCCCGGTCGATCCGCTATAATTCGGCGGTTCGGAGCAGTGCGGCGGGACCACTCGGCGCGGACTGTCGCGATGCCGCCGAACCGAGGAGCGTCGATGCCTGATCCCGATGTCGTATTCCGCGGCCGCAAGTTTCGTGTCGAGCGTCGCGTGGCGCCCGACCGGCACGGGCGCTCGCGCTCGTACGATCTGGTGGTGCATCCCGGTGCGGCGGTGATCCTGCCGATCCTCGACGACGGGCGCGTGCTGCTGATCCGCAACTACCGCCTGGCCGTCGATCGGGAATTGCTGGAGTTGCCGGCCGGCACGCTCGAACCACCCGAGCCGCCGGAGGCATGTGCGCGACGTGAGCTGGCCGAGGAAACGGGCTGGCGAGCCGCGCGAATGGAGCCGCTGTTGTCCTTCTACTCGACGCCGGGCATCTGCACCGAGCACATGCACGCGTTCGTCGCCACCGGGCTCAGCGCGGGCGCGACGGCGCTCGAGCCCGGCGAGCGCATCACTCCCTGTCCGATGCGCTGGACCGACGCCCTCGACGCAATACGTTCCGGACGGATCACCGACGCCAAGACCCTCGTGACGCTGCTCTACTACGACGCTTTCGTCCAGCCCAGGTAGCCCGCATGGAGTTTCTCGGAACCTCATTCCGCATCGGTCGCGTTTTCGGCATCAACGTCCGCATCCACATCCTCTTCTTGATCTGGATCGGATTCGAGCTGATCCGCAGCGGCAGCGGCGACCGCACCGACCTCGCGCTGTTTTACGCCGGCCTGTTCGCCATCGTCTTGTTGCACGAGTTCGGACATTGCTTCGGGGCCCGCGCCGTCGGGGGGGACGCCGAAAACATCATCCTCTGGCCCCTCGGCGGCCTGGCGTTCGCCGATGCCCCCATGACCCCCTGGGCACAGTTCGTCACCGTCGTCAGCGGCCCGCTCGTCAACCTCGTATTCTGCCTCGTCAGCGGCGCAATCATCATCGCGTATTTCGGATGGGCGTCGGCTTCGCTGTTGCTGCACAATCCGTTCGGTGCGCTGTACCTGCCCGACCCCCGCCTGGGATGGATCCGTTACGCGTACATCTTCTACGAAATCAACTATTTCCTGCTGGCCTTCAACATCCTCCCGATCTACCCCATGGACGGCGGACAACTGTTCCAATGCCTCCTGTGGCCGTTCCTGGGAGTCCAGCAGGCCATCCGCACCGCCTGCCTGGTCGGCATCATCGGCTGCGCCGGACTCGGCCTTTGGGGCATGTCCGGTAACGGCGGCGGTATGCTGATCTTCATCGCCATCTTCGGCGCGATGACCTGTTTCCAGCGTCTCCAGATGCTCCGCTATGGCACCGTCGTCGACGAGCGCTACTCGCCGCGTTACCGCGTACAGAATCCGCGCCGCCGTGGACTGCTGGCGCGCATGTTCAAGCTCAAACCCCGGGGCCCCGCCCGGGAACGCCCCATCGAGCGGCTCGACCCGATCGCACCGGCGCGGCCGCCCAACCCCCCACTCGATCCCGAGGCAGCCTTCGAGGTCGAGGTCGATCGAATCCTGAAAAAGGTTTCTCGAGAAGGCATCCGCAGCCTGAGCTACGTCGAGCGCCAGATGTTGGAGCGGGCCACCCGCCGGCGCCGACAGCAAGCCGTACAAGCCGACGACACTCACGAGTCGTGATGAGCGGCCGGGCCGACCAACCGCCCACCAAGCGGGCAGCGTCCGGCGGGTTGCGCCGGCCCCGCGCCGCGGGCCGTTGGAATCATTGCGACGGGTAGACGATCAACCGATCGTGGGCGATGAGGACGATATCGTCGCAGCCGTCGCCGGTGACGTCGCCGACCAGTACCTCGCGCGGGTTTCCGCCCCGTTCGGGCTGGTCGGAAAAGCGTTTGCCCTGGAAGACCTGGAAGTGCATGACGCGCACCAGGTCGCCGTTGGGCATGGTGGTGAGGATTTCGAGATTGGCCTTGCGAATATCGACGGCGACGACATCGCGGACGCCGTCGTGATTGAGGTCGCCGATCTCGGCATCGGCGAGCCAGGCACGCTTGATGGAGGTTTCGTAGGAACCTTTTTCGACCAGGGTGGGGGCCACGCGGCCGGGGAAGAACAGCGAGAGTTTTTCCGCGTCGGCCAGCAGCAGGGCGGGAGCACCGTCGGCCATGGGCAGGTAGCGCATCGCCGTCAGGGCGTAGTCGCCGGCGGGCACGGTGCGTGACGACGTGAAGGTTCCGCCTTCGCGCTGGTCGAACGCCAGCAGCTCGCCCGACTTGCGGTCGTACAGCACGAGCGTGCGTTTGCCGTCGCGCCCCGGCACGAACGCGAGTCCCTTGAGTTGGGCGTCGGCGTTTTCGGGGTTGTACTGGTCGACGACGGTCCAGCGGCCATCGCGCACGACGAGTGCCCGCGCCAGGCTTTTCTGCAACAGGACCATCTCGGGCTTGCCGTCCCCCGTCACATCGGCCAGGGCGAACCCGGTGGGAGACGCCTCCTTGACCAGCCCGGAGCGCGTCTGCGCCCCGGCAAACCGCTCGAACGAACCATCTTCCTGCTGCAAGAACGTCACCAGCGGCGAATAGGCCACGAAAAGCAGCAAATCGTTGCGCCCGTCCTGGTTGACATCCGCCAGCCGCAGGCCGGCCGGGTCGTCCTCGAGCTTGTCGATCTTCCAGCGGCGCAACACCTCGTGATTCGGCAGCTTGAGCAGCGTCAGGAACGTGCCGCCTTCCTGGTCGCCGGACTTTTCCCGGCTGGTCAGGCACACGAGGACGCGGCGGCTGCCGTCGGCGCCGAGCGCGCCGGCGGTAATGGCCAGCGGCGTACCCTCGATCGACAGCGTGGCGGGAAACGTCAGGCGCCCGTTGTCGTAGTGGGACACACCGATCATCTTTTCCTCGCGACTGACGCTGAGCACGTCCTGTTTGCCGTCGCCGTCGATGTCGGCGATAGCCAGATCGAGCGTCTTGACCAGCCCCGGAAACGCGACGCCGGGTTCGAGACCGTTGCGCGACCCCGCGAAAAGCACGAGCTGAGCGGTGTCAGGGATCGCGGCGACCACATCGACCAACCCATCGCCGGTCACGTCGCCGATCGCGATCGGCCGCTTCTTGCTCTTGCTGCGCAACGGATAGGAATAGAGCAATTGCGGCCAGTCGGGCGAACCGATGTCGGCGGGCGGCGTTTCCCAGTGGTACTGCTTGAGCCGGCCGGTGGCCGACTCGATGCAGAACACGTCATCGCCACCGGGGGCGGGCGCGATGGTGATGCTACGCAGCTTGGGAACCTTCACACGCCGCATCGCCCCCATCACACCGCCGGGCTCCTGGAGAAACGCGACCGCGGCGTATTCGTCGTCGTCCACCCCCAGCAGCAGATCCTCGTATCCGTCGCCGTTCAGATCGGCCGGCAACATCAGCAGCACGTTCTTGACGTTGTGGACCAGGCGAATCGGCTTGGCGAGCCCGCCGCCTTTTTTTTGCGTATAGATGAACAGCTCGCGTTTGCCCAGCAACGCAACATCGGTGCGACCGTCGTGGTTGAAATCACCACAGGCCACGGCACTGTTACGGGTCTGGCCTTCGGGAGCGCGGATGCCCTCCGCAGGACCAAACCCGCCCTCGGCGAGCCCGGGGAGGATCACCAGCTCTTTCGGCTCCCCGAAAAACACGATGTCGGGCCGGTGATCGCCGGTGAGCTCGGCGATCTGCATGCTGGCGACGTTGTAAGCCACCGGCAGATGCACGTTGCGCAGATTACCGCGGTTGGGAACTTCGTTGCGTTCGAGCTGCGTTTGCCGATCGGCGGGCGGAGCACCCTTGGCCCCAGGCTGGTAGAACAATTCGATGCGGCTCTTGCCGGGATTCCACAACGCGATGTCGGTCTTGCCGTCACCGTCGAGGTCCGCCAGACGCAACAACTGAATCCCCCGACGGACCTTGTAGATCTGGAACGTGTCGAAGCCGAAATACTGCGCGAGATCGGCACGCTGGGCGTCCGTGAGACCGTCGTCGGCACCCAAACCGGCCAGCGCGCCAAGCAGAATGAGAACAAATGCCATGTTTGCGATTCCTTGCCGTAGATTCACTCATGTCGCGCAGGTTGCGCCGCCTTGCGAGCCAGGCCCTCCGCCGCACACACCCGCAATCAAACGAAGTATATCTTCACCGCAAATCCCCACCCACGCCAGCGCCCGACCCACGCGCAGCCGGCCCGAGGCGCTCGCCGGAGGCTGCGCACCGGGCCGGACGGCTCCTTCGCTCCGCGGTGTGCCCCCCCCCGAAAATCGCCGACTCCACACCGGGGCATGTTGCCAGCGGGCCGCGACGTCGGGTAGCTTGCGGGCGGATACCTACCGCCGATGTTGCGCCGGCGTGACGAACGAAGCCGCGCCCGCGCATCGTTCGGGCAAACGAGGATTCTGCGCGATGGCCCAGACAAGATCGACGCTCACCCACCGTCACAACGCCCAGGTTCTGAATCGCATTCGCACACTGGCCCGCCGCTACGAGCGCCCGATGGTGCGTTTCCTGCGCGATCTGATCGCGATTCCATCGGAAAGCGGCCGGGAAGGGGACGTGATCGCCCGGATTCGCCGGGAACTCGATCAGTTGCACGTCTGCGAGCGCGTCTGGATCGACGGCTTCGGCAACCTGCTGGCGCGCATCGGGCGCGGCCGGCGGCTGATCGCCATCGACGCCCATATCGACACGGTCGGCGTCGGCAGCCCAAGCGAATGGAAACACGACCCGTACCGCGGCAAGGTCAGCGGCGGCAAAGTGTGGGGGCGCGGCGCGGGCGACCAGGAAGGGGCCGTGCCCGCGATGGTCTACGCCGCCCGGATCATCAAGGAACTGAACCTGCGTAGCGACGACTGGTCGCTTCTGTTGGCGTTTACGGTTTCCGAAGAGGATTGCGATGGCCTCTGCTGGCAATACATCGTGCGCGAGGAGGGCATCCGCCCCGATTGCGTCGTCATCACCGACTCGACCGATTGCAAGGTGCTGCGCGGACAACGCGGCCGGATCGAGATCGGCGTCACGACCCGCGGGCGCTCGTGCCACGGTTCGATGCCGCACAAAGGCGACAACGCCGTGTACAAGATCGCCCGGGTGATCCGCGAGATCGAGCGGCTCAACGATCGGCTCAGAACCGATGACTTTCTCGGCAAGGGCACGGTGACGGTGTCCTATGTCGATTGCCGCACGCCGAGCCTGTGCGCCGTGCCCGACGGAGCCTACATCCACCTCGACCGCCGTCTCACCGCGGGCGAAACGAAGGCGTCGGCGCTGCGTGAGGTGCGGGAGGCGGTGCGGCGGGCGGGAGTGCGGGCGAAGGTCGCCGTCCCGACCTACGACCGGCCCACCCACACCGGGCTGGTGTACCCCACGGAGAAGTATTTTCCGACATGGGTGGCCCAGCCCGACGCACCGCAGGTCGCCGCCGCCGTCGAGACGTTTCGCCGGCTGTTCCGCCGCCGCCCGGTGCCCGGCCGCTGGACATTCAGCACCAACGGCGTGTCGATCGCGGGAATGTTCGGGATTCCGTGCGTAGGTTTCGGCCCGGCCCCCGAACGCGTGGCCCATACAGTCAACGACAGCGTGCCCATCGCGCATCTTGTGCGTTGCGCTGCGTTCTACGCGGCGTTTCCGGGCGTGTACTGCGAGCAGAAGACCTGAGAGCGTCACGCCGGCCGCCCGCTCCGCTTGCGTACTGCCCCCAGTCTTCGCAGTGTCCGCAACCCCCCGCGAGCTTGTGCAGCCGATAGAATAACCAGCGACGCGGCGGCCCGCCGAAAAGGATGAAGGGCCACCGAAGGAACTGCTCGATGCCCGAACATCCATCGACAAGTGGCGACGATCCGGCCGTCGTGGCGCGCCCGGTCACCACGTCGGCCCGTCCCGCTGTGCCGGCGGCGCGGCCCACCAAGCCCCCGTCGCGTCTATCGGCGCTGGAACTCCCCGATGTGCCCCGCCGCGATGCCACCCTCGATCTGCTGTTGGTCTTGATCGCGACGATCATCGCGCCGAATCTCGCCCAGTTGTTCATCGTGTTCGATGCGGGCGACCTGGCAGACGCGGGAGGCGCGGCCGAAATCAGCACCGCCCTCATCGTGCAAAAGTGCTGCGAGGCCACGCTGGCGGTGATGCTGCTGGTCTATTTCGTATTCCGCAACGGCGTCGCACCGGCCAGGCTGGGACTACGCCGCGGACAGTGGCTCTCACAGTGCGCCTG
>JALSRY010000643.1 GCA_026984555.1 Phycisphaerae bacterium | reverse complement strand
TCGGGGAGCGGGTCGCGTCGTTGTTCGGGGCGGCCTCCGGCGTCGTAGCTGCGGACGGTCCGGCGATCATCATCAAGCAGGTCGACCGCGCAGGGGGCGTTGGTTTGGAGGGAATCGAGGGCGGCGCGCGCCGCGGCGATGATCGAGTCGGTCTCGCGTGAGGCGTTGAGGGCGGTCATGAGGTGGATGAGGGAGTCTCGCCGGCGGTCTCCGCGGGCGAAGCGTTCGCTCGTAAAGGTGTTCCAGATCGCGGGGCTGGCGATCCGGGCGAGACGGCGCAGGTATCCGCGGTCGGCATCGGCGAGGCGTTGGGCGTCGAGCCCGACGAACAGTGCGCCGATCAAGCGTGATCGCAGGCGTAGCGGCGCGAGGAGCAGCCGCTCCACGCCGCCGACCGCGAGCGCGCGTAACTCGGGAGGCGCCTGGTCGAGCTCGAGGCTGAGGGTTGTGTGGCAGTCCTGCGTGGCGATCAGCGTGGCGAGGGTGCTGTGCTGGACGGGCACATCGGCGGGCGCGGGATTCCTGGCCGGGGGGCGGATGTGGAGGAGGTGGCGTCGCACGATGCCGCGTTCCTCGTCGAGCGTACTGATGCCGGCGAATCGTACCGCGGGAAGCACCTTGAGCGCGGGGCGCAACTTGTCGAGGACATCGGTGACGCGAGCGGCATCGACAAGGCCGAGCGCGGCCTGGAGCAGGTGGTCGTCACGCGATGAGAACGAAGCTGCGGACATGGCCAGAAGATGGACTAGCGTTCTGTTTCGCGACCGGCCCCGCGGCCCGTCGCGTTTCCCCCGCACGCGCGGGCATTACAAGGGAATCATCCGCCGGGCACAAGCGACCGGCTGTCTCAAGCGGGGGATTCCGCGTCTTCGAGGTAGCGGCAAGGTGCAGCCGCGTCTTGTTTCCCGGGTCTCGTTCGGCGCGAAGGGCGCCGAGCGCACGCGTTGTCGGCGGCGGAGAACACGTTTTTTTGGGGGGGGGCGAGCCGCGGCGGACGTGCCGGGCGCACCATCCACCTGCCGTAACGGCACACGCTTCGAGAAGGCGAGTCGGCCGGCGCGCGCGAGACCGCACCACCGCAGCGGGGCTTTCCCCTCTCGTGGGGATGCGGGAGACGTTCGACCGGCGCGGTTGTCTGGTCAGCGGCGGCGCAGCAGGAACAACAACCCCCCGAGCGAGAGCAGGAGCGTGGATGGTTCGGGTACGATGTCGATGTAATGGGCGAGCACCGGGTGGGCGAAAACGCCCAAGTAGGAATCATCCGCAGGGTCGTAGCGAAGGATACTGCTGGTACTCGTGACGCTGGCGTAGAGCAGGCCATCGGGGTCGAACGCAATGTCCCACACATGCTGGAGCTGGCTTCCGGTGTCCACAGCGTCGATGAAATCCCCGGTGGTGCCGTCGAAACGGAGAATCGCCTCTGCGCCCACGTCGGCGACGTAGAGGTTTCCATCGGGTCCGAAGGCCAAACCCTCAGGTTGGTGCATCTGGGAGGAGGCGAACACGCCGATCCGCGCGCCAGTCTGTCCGTCGTAGCGATAGACGACGTCATCGTAATGGTCCGTGGCAAACAGGTCACCGTCGGGTCCGAAGGCGATTCCGCTAATCCGTTGCAGCCCCATCGTGAACCGCCCAATGAGGTCTCCGCTTTGGCCGTCATAGCGGTAGACGTAACCCCTATCTGTGTTTGACTCCGCCCGGGTAATGTACAGATCCCCGTCGGGGCCAACCTCCGTGTCGCGCA
>JALSRY010000642.1 GCA_026984555.1 Phycisphaerae bacterium | reverse complement strand
CTGCGGATCGGGGCGGCGGCGGCGGCGGTCGTGCTCGTCGGCGTCGGCGCCTACCTGGTCAGCGACTACGTCCACAACAGCCACGAGCTGGCCAGACTCCAGCAGGAAAACGCCAAGCTCAAGAAAGAGGTTCTTGCCGATACCGATATCGACATCAAGTACCGCGAGGCGAGCGAGTGGAATACGGTCGCCCAGGCCAGCGTCTGGCTCGACCATCTGCTGTGGCTGACGCAGCAGGCGATCGACCCCGGCAAGCGGATGGTCATCGCCGGTGTCGAGTTCAACGCCCAGACCGCCACCATCAACGTCAAGCTGTTGTGCAGCGATTGGGAAGTCGCCAACCAGTTCGCCAAGAAACTCAACGCGTTTCGCGCTCCCGGCGGGCGGCGGATCTATCGCGCCGACCAGGGAGCCTGGACCAAGACCAAGACGGTCGATCCGAAGTTCAAGCTCAAGGTCGATTGCCACATCGTGCTGCTGGAGTTGAGCCAGCGGCCCGACAACAAGACCCGCAAACGCACGTACAGCAAACTCAAGCGGAGCATCTGACACGCACGACGACTTCGCGGAGCGAGAGAGCATGAAGAAAAGCGAAAAAACGCTGGCCGGATGCCTCGTCGGGGTTCTGGCGGTTTTCATCGGCTACAAGGTCGTCAACGCGATGATCGTCGAGCCGCGACGCGAGCTCCAGAACGCGATCGCGGCGGCGAGCGCCCGCCTCGAACGACGCCGCCAGCGTCACGCGAAACACGATCAGATCGTTCGCCAATGGACGACCTTCACGGCCCGCACACTCGGCCGGGATTACAAGGTCGCCCAGGATCGCTTCCGTGAAGACATCGCCGTCCTGCTCGATCGCAACAAACTGACCGAGCAGCGCACCATCGCCGCCTACAAGGAACGCCGCGAAAAGAAGGGGCCGGCCCGGGGATTCGTCGAACTACCGATCTCGGTCCATGTGATCGGCAAGCTCTCCGACCTCGTGAACTTCCTGCATGATCTCTACCAGCGGCCGTACCTCGTGCGGGTGGACAAACTCGGCGTGCAGGCCGAGCTGAAGAAAAAACGGACGCACGCCGGCAAGTCTCACGCCCGCAACAGCAATACCGATCCGCGGCTCAATATTACGATGACACTGACCACTCTGGTGCTGCCCGCGATCGAGGGTGTGCCGCACCCGACGTTCGACCTGGCCGATCTGCGCAATCCCGAAAAGGCCGAGAAGCTGCTCGCGTCGGCACGCCGGCTGTCGGCCGACCCCGAGACGTACAGCCAAATCACCAAGATCAACCCGTTTCGGATCTGGGAACCGCCACCTCCCAAGCGCATCGCCAAGCACACGCCCAAGCGAAGCGAGCCGAAGCCCAAGCACACACCGCCCAAGCCCAGGCCGCGTCGCGACGCGGACAAGTGGGTACTGGTCGGGACCGCGAGCGACGGGCAGCCCGTCGCCTACGTCGCCAACGAGGATGATCTCAGCGCGCCGCTGAAGGAGTACCGCCTCAACGCGAAGGTGGACGACGGGACGCTCGTTCTGATCGTACCCGAGGGAATCGTCGTACGGGTGCACCAGCGTGTGGGCCGGCGCAAGACGACGCGCGATTATTTCTACGCATTGGGCAAGAGCTTCAAGGATCGCGTCGAGGTGCGGCCGGACAAGCACCCCGAAATCCACCGCATGTTGCGGGTCGCCCTGAGTCGCTCGTCGAAGGCAGATGTAGGTAAACAAAAGTAGATTGTGGTGG
>JALSRY010000641.1 GCA_026984555.1 Phycisphaerae bacterium | reverse complement strand
CACCAGCAGCGTCAGCGGGAAGACCGACTTCGTGTTGGCCGGCGAGAACCCCGGCAGCAAGCTCGACAAGGCCCGCCGGCTCGGCGTGCGCATCATCGACGAGGACGAGTTCGAGACGCTTGCCCGCGGTTGAGTCGCCGGCGACCAGGGGGGCGCGCGTCGCCTCCGGCGGCCCCGCGGCAACAGCGGTTCGGCGGACGGTGGCCCTCCCGCTTGTTCCGGTCGCGGCTGCGCCGCGCCCCTCCCGAGCCGGGCGGCGGCAAGGTATCATGTCGCCATGACATCTCCGGATGAACACGATCAGTTTGTGGACGTGCTGCGCCGCTTGCCGTCGGTGGATTCGCTGCTCAAGCACCCGGCGATCGCAACGCTGCTCGACGAGTTTCCGCGGGAGGAATTGGCACGTTGTGTCCGCCTGGTACTCGATCGGCGGCGGAAAGAGGTCCGCGCGGGCCGGCGCCCCTCGCTGGAGACCCACGCCATCGCGCTCGATGTGCGCGAATTGCTCTACGCGCGCACCCTGCCTCACCTGCGCCACGTCATCAACGCCACCGGCGTCGTGCTCCATACCGGCCTGGGGCGGGCTCCGCTTGCCGATGCCGCCCTGGAGGCGATCAACGATGCCGCGGGCTACTGCAATCTCGAACTCGATCTGTCCACCGGGCGGCGCGGAAACCGGCACGACCACCTGCGGGATCTGCTGCGCGAGCTGACCGGAGCCGAAGACGCGCTGGTGGTCAACAACAACGCCGCCGGCACCTATCTCGCGCTCAACACGCTGGCGGCCGGTCGGCGGGTGGTGGTGTCACGCGGACAACTGGTCGAAATCGGCGGCTCCTACCGCATGCCGGATATCATGGCCGCCGCCGGTTGCCGGATGATCGAGGTGGGCAGCACCAACCGAACCCACCTGGCGGACTACCAGCGCGTGATCGACGACGACACGGCCGTGCTGCTGCGCGTGCACACGAGCAACTACCGCATCGAGGGGTTCGCCACCGCGCCCGCGTTGGCGGAGCTGGTCGCGCTCGCGCGAAGGTGCTCGCGCCCGGGGTTGGTCGTCGTGGATGACCTGGGCAGCGGCTTGCTCGATCGTTTCGCCTTCGAGTCGCTTGCGGACGGCTCCGCCGCCGGAGAGCCTGACGTCACGCCCGATACCTGGGACGAGCCCACCGTGCGCGCGAGCGTCGCCGCCGGCGCCGACGTGACCTTGTTCAGCGGCGACAAACTGCTGGGCGGGCCGCAGGCGGGAATCATCCTCGGCCGCACCGAGCTCATCGAACGCATGCGCGGCAACCCCCTCGCCCGCACGTTCCGCCCCGGAAAACTCACGCTCGCCGCGCTCGAAGCCACGCTCCGGCTGTATCGCGATCCGGCGGCGCTGGTGCGGCAGCTCCCGGTCTACCGGATGTTGTTGGAGGGGCTCGATGCGCTGGAAGCCCGCGCGCGGGCGCTGGCCGATGGACTGGCCGAACATCTGCCCGGCGCTGATATCTGCTGCGAGGCTGACGAATCGTTCGCCGGCGGGGGCACGCTGCCGACGATCCCGTTCCCGACGCGCGTCGTATCCCTGCGGGTCGAAGAATGCGAGGCGCAACGACTGGCGACGTGCCTGCGCCAGCGCACCGTGCCCGTGATTGCCCGGTTGCGGCACGACGCCCTGATTCTCGACTGTCGCACGATCTCGCGCGCGGAGATCGGGGAAATCATCCGGGCGATCTCCGAAGCGCTGCGCGAGCTTTCTTC
>JALSRY010000640.1 GCA_026984555.1 Phycisphaerae bacterium | reverse complement strand
CATATCGATTGAGGTGAGGTCATGCACAGTGAGAGTGATGCTTTCAAGCCGATGATGGAACCCGAGCGGCTCATCGGGCTTGATCTGGTTCGCGCATCGGAAGCGGCGGCGCTCAACGCGTTTCGCTGGATCGGCAAAGGGGACAAGGAGGCCGCTGATGCCGCCGCCACCGACGCCATCCGTGGCATGCTCAACTTGATGGATATTTCGGGGATCTGCACGATCGGCGAGGGAATCAAGGACGAGGCTCCGGGAATCTTCGTGGGCGAGAAGCTGGGCACGTGGAAGCCGGGAACGCCTTTCGTGTGCATCGCGCTGGATCCGATCGACGGTACGACGCTGACTTCGAAGGGATTGCCGGGCGCGTTGAGCGTGATTGCGGCGGCGCGAACGAACTCGATCGAGGAGAAGGCCCTGGCGGAGGTGCCGAGCTTCTACATGGAGAAGATCGCGGTCGGCCCGAAGGTCAAGGAAGGGACCGGCCAGGTGCGGTTCGATGTTCCGCTGGAGCAGAACCTCGAATTGATCGCGCTCAAGCTTGGCAAACGCGTCTGCGACCTGGTGGTGTGCGTGCTCGATCGGCCGCGCCATGCCGAGCTGATCGCCAAGATTCGCAAGACGGGCGCCGCGATTCGCATGATCGGCGATGGTGACGTCGCCGGCGCGATCGCACCGTCCATGCCCGATAGCGGGGTGGATGTCTACCTGGGCATCGGCGGCTCGGCCGAGGCTGTGACCGCCGCCGCCGCCATCAAGTGCCTTGGTGGCGAAATCCTCGCGCGCATGTGGCCGCGCGACGAAGAGGAACGGGAAGCGCTCCTCGACCAGGGTGTGACCGAGGACGACTTTCGGCGGGTGTATTCCTCCGAAGAGCTCGCCGTCGGCGACGGCATCGTCTTCGTCGCCACCGGCATCACGGACAACGCCATGCTCCGCGGCGTCACCGTCAACGGGCACATCGCCCGGACGCATTCGGTGGTGATGCGCTCGCGCAGCCGAACCGTACGCTACATCACCGCGTTCCACGATCTGACACGCAAGACGATTCGCGTCTCGACCGAGCCGGGCGAGAAACCGGTCTAAGGGGCTAACTCCGACCACGTGCGGGGGATGCGAGGCGAACATGCGGGCGGTGGTGCAGCGGGTCTGCCGGGCGACGGTCAAGGTTCATCGTCACACGGTCGGTCAGGTCAAACACGGGTTGCTGGTCATGGCGGCGGCAGCGCCCGACGATACCGCTGAAGATGTGCGCTATATCGCGGAAAAAGTCGCGCATCTGCGCGTGTTTCGCGACCCCGCCGACAAGATGAACCTGAACGTGATTCAGGTCGGCGGGGGTGTGCTGGTCGTGAGCGCATTCACCGTTCACGCTGACGCCCGCCGCGGGCGACGCCCCTCGTTCGACACCTGTGCTGCCGGCGAGATCGCCGAGCCGCTCGTCGAGCAGCTCGCCGAGGCGATTCGCGCGTACTCCTTGCATGTCGAGACGGGTCGTTTCGGCGCACACATGCGCGTCGCAAGCGTCAACGACGGCCCGATTTGCATCTTGCTCGATTCTCGGCGGTTGTTCTGAGCGCTTGTCCGTTCCGGGGGCGGTGGCGGTATTCGGCGTGCGGTTTGGCGGATGGGCGTGGGGGAGGATGGACGCGGATTGTGATTGTGCTCGCGGGCGCCTTGACGCATCAGCGGGACACTCGCTAACATGCTTCCCCTTGAATCGCCGGTGGCGGTGCGGGGGGCGGCCCTGGCGG
>JALSRY010000639.1 GCA_026984555.1 Phycisphaerae bacterium | reverse complement strand
CAAGCGCGACTCGCGCTCGTGTTTGCCCGCCGCGGAGGTGCCACGCGCGCATGTGTGCGTGTAGAATAAGGCACCGGCGGCTGCGGGGACGTTGCGAGGCGGAAGCCGGGAACAGAGTTCTTCTCGGATGGAAAATGCGATGTCGATGAGCAAGTTTGGCACAGGGGAGCCGTTCGACGACTGGTCGCGGAAGATCCACGACATCATGGACGAGATGCAGCGGCGTGACTACGTGCAGTTTCGCGACGCCGGCACGTGGCAGCCCGCGACCAACGTCTACGAAACCCGCACCGCTTATTTCATCTGCGTGGAACTCGCCGGCGTGGAAGAGCAGGAAATCGACGTGAGCTGTGTCGAGTGTACGCGGATCACGATCCGCGGGCGGCGAAGCCAACCCCGACCGTTGGGAGTCGAAGGACCACTGAGCATCCACGCGATGGAAATCGACGAGGGCGAGTTCCGCCGCGAAATCGAGCTGCCCGAACCCATTGACGTCGACAGGATGGAAGCGACCTACTGCAAGGGCTACCTATGGATCACAGCATTCCGGACGACGAGCGACTAGCGCAGCCCGAGGAACACGACGACAACCCGCCCTCCGCGGGCGGTGATGCGACCGTTCCCGCGTCCCCTTCCCAAACCGCGCAGGGCGACGACCAATCCGCGTCCCGGCAAGAGGGGCCGGAGATTCCACGCGAGCTGCCGGTGCTGCCGGTGCGCGGCGTCGTCGTCTTCCCCGGTACGGTCATGCCGCTGACGGTCGGGCGCGAAAAGTCCAAACGGCTCCTGGATGACGTGCTCGCGGGCAACAAGCTCGTCGGCGTGTTCACGCAGCGGGACGAAGCCGTCGAAGACCCGGGCATCAACGACATCTACCGCGTCGGTACGGTCTGCCACGTCCTCAAGCTGCTGCGCATGCCGGACGGATCGAACAGCCTGCTGGTCCACGGCGTGCAGCGCGCGGGGCTGGAAGACTTCGTCACGACCGACCCGTATTGGAAGGCGTTGATCCATCCGCACAAGGACGAGTTCACCCCCTCGCTCGAGATGGAGGCTCTCGCCCACAACGCGCGGCAAGCCGCCCGGCAGGTGATCGAGCTCAGCCCCAACGTGCCCGACGAGGCGCTCCAGATCCTCGATTCGATCGACAACCCCGCGTCGCTGGCCGACTTCCTCGCCGCCAATCTCTCCCTCGGCGTGGTGCAGAAACAGGAGCTGCTCGAAACGTTCGACGTGGCCGACCGGCTGCGCAAAGTCAACGCCACGCTCCAGAACCAGCTCGAAGTGCTCGAGCTGGCCAAGAAACTCCAGAGCGACGTGCGCGAGGAGATCGACAAGACCCAGCGGCAGTTCTATCTCCAGGAACAGCTCAAGGCGATCCGCAAGGAGCTCGGCGAGCAGGATCCGCTCCAGGCGGAAATCGCCGAGCTGCGCGAAAGCATCGACGCCGCCGGCATGCCCGAGACCGTCCTCAAGGAAGCCGAGCGGGAGCTTTCGCGACTCGAACGCATCCCGCAGGCGTCGCCCGAACACGGCGTCATCCGCGACTACCTCGAATGGCTGATCGAGATGCCGTGGAGCGTCGAGAGCAAGGACAAGCTCGATCTGCACGAGGCGGAGGCCGTGCTGAACCAGGACCACTACGGCCTCGAAAAGGTCAAGAAACGCATCCTCGAATGTCTCGCCGTCCACAAGCTCAAGCCCGACGGCAAGGCCCCGATCCTCTGTTTCGCCGGTCCGCCCGGCGTGGGCAAGACCTCCCTGGGCCAGAGCATCGCCCGCGCGATGGGACGCAAGTTCATCCGCATCGCCCTCGGCGGCATCCGCGACGAGGCCGATATCCGCGGTCACCGGCGGACCTACATCGGCGCGATCCCCGGCCGCATCGTTCAGGAAATCCGCAAGGCCGGCACGCGCAACCCGCTTATCATGCTCGACGAGCTCGACAAGATCGGCGCCGATTTCCGCGGCGACCCCGCCTCGGCGCTGCTCGAAGTGCTCGATCCCGAACAGAACCACAGCTTCACCGACCACTACCTCGGCGTGCCGTTCGACCTGTCGCGGGTGTTCTTCATCGCGACGGCCAACTACATGGACCCGGTCGAACCCGCCCTGCGCGACCGCATGGAGGAAATCGACCTGCCCGGCTACACCGCCGCCGAAAAGGTCGAGATCGCCAAGCGCTACCTCGTACCGCGTCAGAAAGAACGCAACGGACTGGAGCGTGTCGAACTGGCGTTCGAACCCGACGCCCTCCGCAAGATCGTCGAGGCCTATACGCGCGAAGCCGGCGTCCGCAACCTCGAACGCAGTATCGGAACCATCTGCCGGGCGCTGGCAGCCAAGGTCGCCCGCGACGAACCCATCACCTCGGTCGTGACCCCCGCCGACGTCGAAACCCATCTCGGCCCCCCACGGTTCGAACGCGAGGTCGCCCTGCAAAAAGGTATCCCGGGCGTGGTGACCGGGCTGGCCTATACCCCGGTCGGCGGCGAGATCATCTTCATCGAAGCCGCGGTGATGCGCGGCCGGGGCAGCTTCACCATCACCGGCCAGGTCGGAAGCGTCATGCAGGAATCGGCCCAAGCCGCCCTGACCATCATCCGTTCGCGCGCCCGCGAATGGGGCGTCCCCGCCAATCGACTCACCGGCTCCGATATCCACATTCACGTCCCCGCCGGCGCGATCCCCAAGGACGGTCCGTCCGCGGGCGTCGCCATGCTGACGGCGCTGTTTACGCTCCTTACCGACACCGTCGCCGATCCGCTGACCGGCATGACCGGCGAAATCACGCTCCGCGGCCGCGT
The DNA here is from genome assembly GCA_026984555.1 of Phycisphaerae bacterium. Lineage (GTDB taxonomy): Bacteria > Planctomycetota > Phycisphaerae > UBA1845 > Fen-1342 > JALSRY01. The sequence continues at coordinate 5,444 of JALSRY010000639.1, read as the reverse complement.
CTTGCCGATCGGCGGCGTCAAAGAGAAGCTCCTCGCCGCCCATCGGGCGGGGCTGCGCAAGATCATCCTGCCGGCCCGAAACAAACGCGACCTCAGCGAGGTGCCGCAGGAAGCCCGCGACGGTCTCGAATTCGTCTTCGCCGACCACGTCGAGGACGTGCTGGTCGCCGCGATTCCCCAGTTGCGCCGCACCAGCAAACCCGCCGCCCGCAAGACGACGAAAAAACGCACCAGCCCCGGCGGCCACGCCGGCGGGACGACCCGCAAGACCTCGACCACCAAACGCCAACACGCCGGCAAGCCGAAAAAACGCCAGTCCTCCACCACCACGACCCGCAAACGCAAGACGGCGAAGAAAAAAACGCCGGCAACGCGAAAACGAACGACCAAGACATCGGCCGCGCGCTCCCGCAGCGAAAAGCCCAGCGGGAAAAACTCCCGCCGCAAGGCTCCCAACCGCTCGGCCGCGAAATCCGCGCGCGACACGTAAGCCGCCCGAGGGGCTCGGCCTCCCCGGCGACTCGATCGAACATGAAACAGTGGTCTAATCGCCCTTCCGGGCAGGGTTGATTTTCACCTGTTTGCGATCGCCTTGGCAGTTGACGATCTCCAGCGTTACGGCCCCGCGCGCGGCGGCAGATGCGAGCACCTGGCGCGCCGCCGCCAACGTGGGACTCGGCTGTCCGTCGATCGCAGTGATGATGTCGCCGATCGCGATCTCTTTCACGGGGGACGTCTCGTCGGGGAAACCGACCACGATCACCCCGCGCACGTTCTCGTCGCACCCCAGGGCATCGGCCAGCGTCGGTAACAACGTCTTGCCGAGCAGCGGCAGCGGCGCCAGCGGGCGGCCGATTCGCTGCTGCGCGCGTGCCAGCAGTGCCGTGTCGTCCGGCCGGCGTCCGAGCACGACGGCGAGTTCGATCCTCCGTCCATCGCGCACGATCGCCAGGCGGGCGGTCTCGCCCGGAAAGATATCCGCGATCGTACCCCGCAACTGGGCCATGGTGCCGATCGGCTCGCCGTTGATGGCGACGATGACGTCGCCCACCTGCACGCCGGCCTTGTCCGCGGGGGTACCTTCGAGCACCGCGTTGACCAGCACGCCCCGCGGCTTGTCGATCCCGAGCACGCCGCGATCCGCGGTGGACAGCTCGCCCATCGTGATGCCGAGCCACCCGCGGACGACTTCGCCGTTTCTCGTGAGCTGCCTGGCGATCCGAACGGCGAGATTGGAAGGGATGCTGAACGCGACGCCGGCGTTGTGGCCGCTGTTGTCGGTGGCAATCGCCGTGTTGACCCCGAGCACCTCGCCACGCAGGTTCAGCAACGGGCCACCCGAATTGCCCGGATTGATCGCGGCATCGGTCTGGAGGAAGTTCTGATAGAGGATGCCGCGACCGATCGCGACGTCCTGACGCCCGGTGGCGCTGATGATGCCGTGCGTCACGGTCTGGGAGAGTCCAAACGGCGCGCCGACCGCCAGCACCCAGTCCCCCACCTGCGCGCTGTCCGAGTCCGCGAACTTCAACGGCGAAAGCCCCCCGGCGTCGATCTTGATCACCGCCAGGTCGGTCTTGGGATCGGCGCCGATGATCACCGCGTCGAACTCGCGTTCGTCGGCGAGTTGGACACTGATCGCCTTGCGTCCTTCGACGACGTGATTGTTGGTGAGGATGTGCCCCTGCGTATCGAAGATGATCCCGCTGCCACTGGCCGCCGAGGCCCGGTCCGCCAGCTTCGAAAGCTCGTCGGCGATTTCGCGCAGGCGCGTGTAGATCCGCAACAACTCCTGGAGCTGCTTCTCGTCCCGGGCTGCGTCCGTGTCGTTGTCGATCTTGGCCTGGATCTCGGCCCGCCGTTGGTCGAGCCGGCTGCGTTCGCGGCTCAGTTCCACGATGCGGTCGTGCGCGTCCTGCTCGGCTTTCACATGGATATGAACCACGCCGGGGCGCGCGATTCTCGCTACCAGCCGGAACGCGTGCGAAACCTCGCTCAGGTGCACGAGGTCCGCGTCGGAGCGGGCCAGCCCCTCGGTTTCCGCCCGGATGCGCCCCTGCTCGACCGCATAGGCCCAGCGTGTCAGCAGCCGATCCGGGAGCCCGAGCGCCACCGCCACGACCACGACGAGCGTCGCCAGCAAGTACGGAAACGCGGATCGCGGTTGTCGGGTTGCCTGCATGTGGGGGTCTCCTTCCACGTCCTCGACTCGATCGCCAGCGGGCCTGACACGGCCGCTCCGGCGGAAACCCCACTTTCCGACCCGCCGGGGCCGAACGATGCGCGACCGCCCGGCGGGACGCGGCCGTTACTGCTCGCTGCTGCCGGCGGCGGCGCGGGCGGCGATTTGCGGCCAAGGCATGTTCGCCGCCAGTTTCACACGCAGATGCAACAGGGCCGTTTCGAGTTGCGGATCGACGTCCGGCGCCTCATACGGGTCGGAACGCAGGAGCTTGACGTCTTCGTCCGACAACAGCGGCGTATCGTCGTCGCCATTATCGTCCTTCCCGTCATCCTTGAGCGCCGCCAGCTCCTTCTCCTGTTTCTCCTTGTCCACCTTCTGCTTCTTGTCGCCGTTGTGGATGACAAACGCGCGCCCCTGCATCTCGAGCACCTTGACGAACTCCTTGGGCGTGAGCTTCACCTTGCAATCGGGATCCACACCCCACTTCTTCGCGTCGGGCTTCTTGTGCGGCGATTCGCCGTTGGGGAGGTAATAGAGCGCCGTCGTGAGCTTGAGCCGGGCGCGCGAGCCGGACCGCCCGAAGCTGAACATCGAACGGTCCAGTCCGTAGACGCGCTGCACGCTCCCCTTGCCGAACGTGCGGTCGCCCATCAGCAGCGCCCGCCGGTGGTCCTTGAGTGCGCCGGAAAGGATCTCGGACGCACTGGCGCTGTGCGCGTTGACGAGAATCACCAGCGGCAAGTCGGGATAGAGCGCGTGGCCCGTGACCATGAGTTTCTGTGGCGCTTCCCGCCGGCCGCGCGTCTCGACCACCTCGCCGTGTTCGAGAAAATTGCTGACCGTCTGGACCGCGATGTCGAGCAGCCCGCCGGGGTTGTTGCGCAAATCGAGAATCAACCCGCGCATACCCTGTCGCCGGGCGCGTCCCAGCGCCGCCAGCAGTTCTTTTTCCGAGTCGGGGTTGAAATTCGTCAACCGGATGTAGGCGATCCCGTCTTGCTTGTCGGCCATGAAATCCCATCCGGCATCCTTCCCCCCCGTCCGCCGCACGCCGCGGATCGACGTCAGCTCGATCTTGCGCCGGACGAGCGGGAAGTCGATTTCGCCGACGCCGGGGCGGTACATCGTGAGGGTGACCTTGGTTCCGGCGGGCCCGGTGATCTCACGCACGGCCTTTTCGGTGGACCAGCCGCGGGTCGATTCCCCATCGACGCGAATGATGAGGTCGCCGGGCTGCACGCCGGCCTCGAGGGCGGGAGAGTTTTCCAGCGGCGTCATGACCTTCAACCGGTCGGTCGTCTCGTCGATCCCGAGCTGGATCCCCACGCCGACGAAATTACCCACCATCATCTTGTCGAACTCGGCCGCATCGGCCGGCCAGACGATCGACGTGAAGTCGTCGAGCTTGTCGATCGCCCCTTCCATGAACTCGACGATCAGCAATTCCCGCGGCAGCGACACGCTCTCGAAGTTGGCCTTGGCAATCCGGTTGAACAGTCGCAACACGTCCTTGTGTGAAAACCCGCCGGCCTTCTCGACCCGGTTTCTTTCCTTGCGAAGCGCGCTGACGAAGAACTCGCGGGCAACACTGTCGGCAACCCCGTTGAACTGCGGGGCCGCGTCGAGTCCCTCGTAAAGCCGGGTGGTCGTGCACAGGGCGGTCAGGTTGTCGATCGCGCCCAGGGCCATCTTCTTGAAATCCGGCTCGGTGTAGTAATTGTCATTGATGAGGTTCAGCGAGCGCACCATCAAATCGAGCGTCACGTCCTTGAGTCGGCGATCGACGTCTTCCTTGTTGTCGTAGAGGATCTCGAGCCGGGCGTGTCGGGCAGCCCGCTCGCGCAGCTCCTTGACCTCCTTGTCGTTCTCGTTGATCCGCTCGAGGAGAATGTAGTACGAATGCGCCTTGGTCCATCGTTGCTTTTTCGAGAACTCCTCCGCCTCGGCCAACGCGCGGGGACGCAGTTGCTTGACCAGGTCCGACTCCGCGAACGCCTGTTTGTCCGCCGCGTACGCAACCGCCTGCGACGCGAAACTCAGCGACAGATAGACCCGCCCCTCCGCGAGCTGCTTGCGGCTCTGCTCGACGTTCCAATCGAACGTTTTCTTTTTCAAATCCTGCCGCGAGTTGGCGATTTTTTCGAAAGCATCGAGCCAGTTTTCCACACGCGCCGCTTGTGCCGGGCTGTGGTTGTCGGCGAGCAAGCGCGTAATCGCCGCGTGGCCAGCCTGGTAATCGCCCTTCAGAATCGCCACATAGGCATCCTGAAGCGAATCGCCGCCACCGGCGACGGCCGGGGTGGACGCGACCAGACACGAAGCGCACGCAACAAGCAGAATCAGGGTACGAGAAAACCTCATTGGATCGTCCTTTGTGGCTGAAACCTTCGGCGCAGGGAGCTTTCCGGCTCGGCAACCCCGATCGTACACCCCTCCGGCACGCTCGCGGCCGAATTATTATATGACGTGTTCGACAACGCGAACACCTCCCCTGTGTTTTCGGTTTTCGGCGCGTGCGACTCGACCCGCCGCCTCGGATGTCCCACCTCCCGCCATCAACCTACACACAGGGGCGGGCGCCGGTGGCAGGCCCGGGGGAGCGGCTGGCCCCCGGGCGAAACGGGAATGGTCGCCGGCGGCCAGCGGTGGCGGGGCTGCCGCTCGCGGGGGTCCGCTAATTCGCAGAACATTTCGGTCTTTTCGGGGGCGCGGACTTGACGTTGGCGCACCGGCCGCTATTTTGGTGCGTCTCGGCGCTTTTCGTCGGGGACAGCGGGGGTGTGTACGGACAAGATTGGGGTTGTAGTCGTATGGCTGGTGAACGAATTCGAATCAGGATGGAAGCGTACGATCACCGGGCGCTCGACGCCTCGGCGCTGGAGATCGTGGAGCAGGCCAAACGGACGGCCGCGAAAGTGCGCGGGCCGGTCCCGCTGCCCACGCGCATCGAGCGGTACACCGTCCTGCGTTCTCCCCACATCGACAAGAAGTCCCGCGAGCAGTTTGAGATGCGTACGCATAAGCGGGTTATCGACATTGTCGATCCCACCGCGCGTACCGTCGAAGCCCTGAATCGACTGGTGGTTCCGGCGGGCGTATTCGTAAAGATCAAGGCCTAGGCGGTCGGTATTCGCCTCGGCCTTTTTTGTTGTCGGTACGAGACGGGGTGCGGTCTCGGTGTACCGAAGGAGTTTGCGAGATGGTTCCGGCCATTTTGGGCAAGAAAGTTGGCATGACGCAGATTTTCGACCCTTCCGGT
>JALSRY010000638.1 GCA_026984555.1 Phycisphaerae bacterium | reverse complement strand
TCCCAAATCGCACCCGCTGGCGAACGTGCCACGCTGGAGCACGTACACGTCGCCGATGACGATCGAACGGGTGGTGCTGCCGGCGGCGCTCGCGCCGTTGGCGGACCGGCTGGGCGCGGTGCGAGTCGAGGTGATGACACAGCCACGCTCGGTTCGGAAACTGGCGGCGAAAGCTGCGGGTGGAGCGTGTGTGTTGGATCCGGGTTGGGTTGGGGCATTGGGACTGCGGCTCGAGGACCTGGAGCGGCTGGCGCGGGTTTCGTGTCTGTTGGTGGATTTGGATACGTTTGCCGCGATGCTGCGGCAGGCGGGGGCGGCCGCGGTGCGGTGCGTCACCTATGCCGCCGAGCATGAGATCATGTCGGCGCGGGTGGAATACGCCGATGCGGCGACCCGTGGTTTCGCGATGCAGGACGTGTTTCCGCTGGCGACCCTGACGGAGGGGGGCGCGTTCCGGACGCGCGTACTGAAGGCCACCGGGGCGTGGAAACGTTACGCCGACGCGACCGGGCTGGCGGCGTTGTTGACCAGTGAAACGCCGTGGGAAAACAAGTGTGGAGACGTGTTGACGGCGGCGCGGCCGACGGGGGGGGGCGAGTTGATCGTCAGCGACTTGCCCTGGCTGGTCGCCGGCAAACACGGGCCGTTGTTGGCGCCGCGGCTGGCGGCGCACCTGCTGCGCATGCACGTCGGGCAGCCGCTGGCGGAGCATGTGCAATACTGGAACCGCTGGCAGCATTGCGATGTGCTGGTGCGGGATATCAGCGAGGTTTCACGCCGCCATCCGCCGCTGCGTGCCCTGCGTTGGCGTGACGGGGACGACGGCTGTGCTCGACTGGGGGTCGCGTTGACGGCGCGGGTGGATGGGACGCCCGCGACTCGTCCACCCCGACGCATGTTGATGGTACGCACCGGGCGGATCGACATGCTCGATACCCACGCGGGCGTCGCGGCCGAACCGATGCTCATATTCATGAAGTGGCTCGCACGCGAATGGCGCGAGCAGACACGTTGGGCCCGGCGATACCTGGCCAACAACCGTGTCGTCTGGCAGTTCGATACCGCGGATGGGCTCAGGTACGCCCTGGCCTACGAGTCTGCGCAGCGGCTTCTCGACGCACGCGCGACACGCACGCTGTATCTCCGAACCGACGCCTTGCCGAGCGATGCTCCGTGTTGGCGGCTGCGGCGGACCAGCCCGACGCGCTGCACCGCAACTGTGCCCGCCGATGCGGGTATCTTCGGCGACCGTTCTCTCGAGTTTCAGGAATCGCTGACCGCGCTGTTACGCCGTTGGATCGAGCGCCCCGCGGGACGCTGACGGCGCCGGTGCGTGGCACCGCGGCGCGGCGGTTGCGGGCGAGGAGCGCCGGCTGCTACCATCGGAGCCGTGGAAACCCCGCGATGCGAACCGCCGAAACGCCCGACAGGCAGGCCTGACCCGATGCGATCCGATCCGCCCGACATCCGCCCCCCGTGGCACCTGGTTTGCGAGCGGTTGCGCGTGGATCGGGGGGGGCGTGCGGTGTTGCGCGAGATCGAGTTGACGCTGCGGGACGGCGAGTGTCTTTCGCTGATCGGTCCGAACGGGTCGGGCAAGACGACGCTCATGCTCGCGATGCTGGGGCTGTTGCCACCGGCGGCGGGGCGCGTCGCGATCAACGATCGGCCGGTGCGGGCACTGCCGGCGGCGGCTCGCGGGCGGTTCGCGTCGTATGTCCCGCAGACGGTCGAACGGCTGCCGGCGTTCAGCG
>JALSRY010000637.1 GCA_026984555.1 Phycisphaerae bacterium | reverse complement strand
AAGCCCGTATGCCGGCCCCAAACTCAGCGCGTTTTCCGCGAATTGAGCGGCTTTGGGGGCGCCGGCGGTATCCAGCGCCTTGAACTCCTCGAGCCGCGTCACGCCGCCGGGAATGGTCAGGTTGTTTTCCAGGTACTTGATGAGACCGGGCAGACGAAACGCATTGCCGCAGGCCAGCACGCTCGTCAGCTCGATGTCACGGTGCGTCGAGCTGAAAAAGCCGATCGACCGCTGAATCTCCGCGACAAGGTCCGCGAACACGGGCCGCATCGCCTGGAAGACCTGCCGGGCGTATTTGCTCGTCGCCGCCGTGCGCTTGAGCGTCTCGGCTTTCGTAAACGTGAGCTTGAACGCCTTGACCAGCGCCTCGGTGAAATTGTTGCCGCCCAAGGGGATGTTGCGCGACCACGCGCTGTGCGGCTCAACCACGATCAAGTCGGTGTTCTGGGCCCCCACGTCGATCACGACCACGGCGGTGCCGTCCTCGAGATCGCGAGCCACATCGTAACGGCAGAAGTTGTACAACGCCGAGGGAATCGTCTGGATCGCCAACGGCAAAATCCGCATTTTCGAGAAATAATCGAGGTGCTTGCGTATCAGGTCCTTGCGCATGGCGAAAATACCCACCTCTACGTCGGGGGCATCCTCGGCGGCGAAGACCTGGTAGTCCCACACCACGTCATCCATGTCGAACGGAATCTGCTGGCTGGCTTCGAAACGAACGATCTCGGGAATCTTCTTGGATTCCACCGGCGGCAGCTTGCAGAACCGCGCGAACGTCTGCTGGCCGGGCACGCCGATAACGAACGCGTCTCCCTGCCACTCGTTGCGCGACGTGAACTTCTCGAGCGCCGCGCTGATCAGCTCGTCGGCGTCGGCGTCGGGCTGCGAGAGTATCTTGGCATGCTCGATCAAGTCGTACGCAACCAGCTCGACCTTCCCTTCCTCGACGGACGGTCGCAGCTTCATCGCCTTGAGCGCACATTGACCGATCTCGATACCCCACACGGCATTTGCGCTGGCCATTACGGGTACTCCCTGGGCACCGGGGCCGAACCGCCGGGCGCACGCTCGTTGCGCACCGCCAGCCGGCCTAACAAACAAGCCTCACGTTTCGGTTGATCGCCGTCCCGGAACACAGCGGCCGCCCACCCTCGACCGGAAGCCGCCACCGCGGACAAACCACGGCACGCTCGGCAGGATGACATCGATGAATCAGGCCGTCGTACGCTCGCGTGGCAAACGGATCGCAGCATACCAAGCTGTCCGGGGCGGGCGGGTCTCCCGCGTCTCGACGCCTCCGTCGTTCCAGTGACGGGCGACTCGTGTTTCATGCGACCTCTACAACGATACCGGCGCCGGCCGCGCAGTTCAAACCGCCGGCGCAAAAACGGCGACGCTCCTCCGTCCCGCGCCCGCATCCGTCCGCGACCCCGCATCGGGCCGACGGGCCGGCGTCACCTGCACACAACCACCCTCCGATCTGTTGGACGACGCCGACACCGCCCGGTTCCCACCGCGAACGTTTTTGTACGTCGTCGTACCTCCCGCAAGAGCCACTCCCCGCCCACGCGCAGCCCTCTCGTCCCGAGGAAAAACCGCGGACCGACCCGCCCCCGCAGCCGTACTCCCAGGCGCACAAAACCGGCCGAAGCCAACAAGACTCCGGCCGGTTGGTGTTAGTCGACTTGTTCTCAGCGAAGCCAGCCGAACCCCCAAAACATCACGGCATGGAACGCAAACGGTCGAGGCTA
>JALSRY010000636.1 GCA_026984555.1 Phycisphaerae bacterium | reverse complement strand
CGCCACCAGCCGATCTCGACATGCCACGAAGCCGGCAGCAGCTCGCGCCCCACGCGGTCGGCGAGGTAGGGCAGCAGCACGAGGATGAACACCACGCAGGCGAGATAGCAGCCGACCCGGCGCACGGTCAGCGGGATGCGTTCGATCAGCGCGCCGCGGCCGTCGTCGCCGCTCTCGTCGGGTACGTGTACGTCTTGGCCGGGCATGTGTGCGAGCCTCGCTTGTGGGAACCGTTTCGCCGGGTGGCACCGACCCCCGGGCGGCGCCGGCCGGCTACCAGTGAACCAGGAAACCGCCGGACATCCACTTGCTGGACTCGACCGAGTACATGATGGCCTTCTCGCCCCGCTTGAGCTCGCCGCTGCGGACCATGTCGTCGAAGTGGATCAGGATCGACGCGCCGCCGCAATAGCCCGAGTCCGTCGCGCGGAATCTCATTTTTTCGGGCGGGGCGTGGAGCCGCTCGCGGATGCGTTCCGATTGGGCATCGAACAACTGGCGCGTGGGAATCGACCAGACGAAATGATCGACGGCTTCGGGGGGCAGATCGAGCCGGGCGAGCATGCGCTCGACGCCTTCGAGCAGGAAGTTGCTGGCGTCGCGGTTGACCGCGAAAAAGTCCTGGTCGAGGTGGTGCGAGCCGCGCTTCCAGATGTCGCCGAGCAGGTTGGGAACCGCTTTCATGCAGTCGGCGGCGCCCCCGCCGGCGGTCATGGCGGGTCTTCGCCGCCCGCCGATGGATTCGATGTAGGTTCCGAGCACCTCGCCCGGCAGCGGTTCGGGATTGGAGGAATCGCGGGCTTCGAGGAACACGGCGCCGCTGCCGTCGGCGAGGATGTACCGGAGCGTGGCCTGGGTCTTGTTGGCCTTGGCCTGGTTGAAGTAGCAGCTTCGGAGGTAGACGCTCGAAAGCTGGGAGTAGACCACCAGCGCGTTGCGGTAACGGCCGAGACGCAGGGCATCGTGGGCGATCTGCATGCACTTGCCGACGCCCGAGCAATTCGAGTGGATTTCCATTTCGGCACAGTGGTCGATGCCGAGGCGTTCCTGGAGATGGGTCGAGGTCGGCGGGGTGGTGGTGTCGTAACTGGAGCTGCTGAGCAGGAGCAATTCGACTTCGTCGGGTCTCTTGCCGGCCATCTCCAGCGCCCGCCGGGCGGCTTCCTCGGCCAGCGACGCGATGTTGTGGGTCAGTTCGTGGGTTTCGGGATTGACCGCGAAGTGACGGTACTTGATGCCGCTGGCGTCGAGCATCTTGCGACCGACCGTCTTGACGAACGTCTGTACGCGCTCGGGGGCCTGATCGAGATGCCCCAGCACATCGTCGATTCGCTCGTTGGGAACAGGATCATTCGGGCGGAACGAACCGGTCCCGATTACGCATACTCGCCGCAAACCGTTGTTCATGGATACCACTCTGTCACGTAGGCGGGGCCGTCTCACTCATACCGCACGCTGGCGCGCCCAGACCCGGTATCTTCGACCATTGCCGCGGGGGCGTCAACTGCGCAGAGGTGCGAATGCAGGCACCGATCAGGGGGCCAGACCGGGCTGTCGTGGCGACGCCGCGAGCCCCTACCGCCCCGCCGACACCTTCCATTCGAGTATCCCCGCGGAATACCCGGCACGCAGTCGCGCCTCGATCCGCAGCCCGCTCGCCGTCAGCGGATCGAACGCGGTCACGTTGTACTGGTTGGGCTTCACTCCCAGCCCGGCGGCGTGGGGTACCTCACGCCACGTGTCCCCGGCGCGGTA
>JALSRY010000635.1 GCA_026984555.1 Phycisphaerae bacterium | reverse complement strand
GGCGCTCAACGCTGTCTGGAACGCACACGCGCCCAACCCCGACTATCACTTGGACACGGCGTTCGGCAACCCCGAGCCTTCGTACATGATGCCCAGCCCCGGCGCGAACTTCCAGGGACGGCTGGCGGTCAACCTGGGTGGTGACTACAACGCCACCGCGGCCGAGCCGCTGGTCATGTCGTTCGACATGTACCTGGACGACGCGGGCGAAGACACCCTCTGGAACGGTGCGCGGCATTATGTCGAGCTGCGCGGCTACTCGGGCGATGCCTACGCCTCGGGTGATCTCGAGAACCTGTTGGCGATGGGGGTCTACAACAACTCGGGCGACGCCTACGACAGCACCTACTACCAGGGCCGCGTGGTGTACGGCTCGAACTGGAACACGCTGGATGAAGAGCCCACCGCCGTCCAGCGCAGCACCGGCTGGCACAACATGATGGTCATGGTCACGGACACCGAGGTCCGTTTCCTGATCGACGGCGCGCTTCAGGAAGTCGAGGCCCGTCCGAACGGCTTTGGTTTCGATTCGGTCGTGCTCGGTTCCGACCTGACCGCCAACGGTCACACGGCCTGGATCGACAACCTGGTCATCGAGACCGTGCCCGAGCCCGCTTCGCTGGCGTTGTTGGCACTGGGTGGCCTGGCGCTGCTGCGCCGCCGCTAGCCGTTGATTGCATGCCCGTGCGATCGGCTCAGCGGTCCCGGGTTGTAGTTGATCGAATGGGGAGAGGATTCTGTTCGAACACGGCGACCCGGACCCGTGGCTGTTGCAAGGGAGGACGCGCTCCGCTTCGTTCGCTTTGATGCGATGGGGTGGGGCGTTTTTTTCCGGTTTTCCGGGCGGCGGCGGGAATCAGCCCGTCGCCCGCCCGCCCGCCGGCGTACCAAGGGATGTGAACATGTATGGCGTCGGCGCGGCGCCCGGCCCTCGAGGGGACGCTACGCCGACACCATCCGATCCCATGCATTCTTTTCAGGAGGACAACCCATGACACGCTTCATCAGAGCAGCGCTGCTCGCCGCCGCGGTCCTCACAGTGCCAACGGGGGCATCGGCGCAGTATCTTTCCGAGCTGGTAGGTTTCAACGGCCCGCCGATCGACGATCCCGCCACCTCCCAGGAGATGTTTCGCGTCCCCGAGTGGTCCGGCTCCACCAGCGGCAACGTCATCCCCAATACTGCCGGGCAATACGACTACAACGCGGCCTACCGCGCCTCGGGGCTCCAGACCGAAGGTACGGCGGCGATGGAAGTCCTCTTCCAGTGGGCGGACACTTCCGACCCCAACGCCTGGGTCCGCCTGACGACCTACAACGGCCCCGAACGCCCCAACCCGTCGCTCAACCTGGCCGGCAAGGTCCGTTTCAAGATCACCAACAAGAGCGAGCTGTTCGCCGGAAACATCGGCATTTGCCTTGGCATCCGTGAGACCGACATCGATGTCCCCCAGATGGCCGACGGTGGCACCAACGGAACCATCGAGTGGGTCGGTGTGACCGGCGTGGGCGGCGGCGCCAACAACCCCGTGCCCATCCCCGCGGTGTACCTGCCCCCCAGCCCCTCCGCCGTCGAACTCGAATTCGATCTCTCCACCGGCATCGTCAAGGTCAATGGCGTCGCGCAGGGCGGGGGGATCGCAGCGTTTACCGGCGACGGCGTGCTCAGCACACCCAACATGCGTGGCACCCTCGAACACATCGCATTCGTGAACGACCCGGCGGACACGGCGGTACAGATCGACGTGGCGATCGA
>JALSRY010000634.1 GCA_026984555.1 Phycisphaerae bacterium | reverse complement strand
GGTTCGCTTTCCAACGCCTTCAGGATGATCGTTTCCAAGTCGCCGTCGATCCGGTCCGAGACCGACGAGGGGCGGAGCACGGTACGGTCGTGGATGTGGCGGATCCATTCGTCGGGGCTGCGCGCGGTGGGATAGGGCCGCTGGCCGGTGAGAGCCTCGAAAAGCACCACGCCGAGGGCGTACACGTCACTGCGGGCATCGGACCGGGCCGAACCGCTCGCGGCCTGTTCGGGAGCGAGGTAGGGCAACGTTCCCATCACGTGGCCGGGACACGTCACGCTTCGGGTAAGCGTCTCGTCGGGTTCGGGCGGATCGAGCGACTTGGATAGCCCGAAATCGAGGATGTGCGGCCGCCCGTCGGCGTCGATCAGCACGTTGGCAGGCTTGAGATCGCGGTGGATCACGCCGTGCGCGTGGGCGTGGGCGACGGCTTCGCAAATCCCCAGCAGAACCGCGAGAATCGTGTCGGTGTCGCGATCCGGGGCCCGCAACCAACAATCCAGCCGAACCCCGTCCACATAGTCCATCGCGTAGTAGGGCTGGCCCGTCGACGTGGTTCCGCTTTCGAGAACCCGGACGATGCCGGGGTGCTGAAATCGGGCGGCAAGCTCGATTTCGCGGTGAAACCGCCGGATCGTCGTCTGCGAAGCGAACGCACCGGCCAGCATGACCTTGACCGCGACGATGCGCTTGGTGGCGATTTGCAGCGCCCGGTAGACCACGCCCATCCCGCCGCGTCCGATCTCATCGAGGATGCGGTACCCCGCGATGGCGTCGCTCGGCAACTGCGGGCGTTCGAGTGATTCGAGCAGTTCTTCCGCCTCGCGCAACCCGCATTCGATCAGTTCGCGTGTGCTGCCGTCGGCATCCCCGGCCTGGCGCTCCCTCGTCATGCTGTTTGCCCCCAACATGTCGCTGATACCCGCCAGCGTCCGATGCGCCCGCCGCCCCGACACAACTACGTCACGCTGAGAAACCGCGACGCGCCGCCGAGCATCTCCGCCAGCAGCCGATGCGCACGGGCACGTATCATGTACACGGCTCCGCGGCTCCGCCCCAGCGCCGCCGCGACTTGTGCCGCGGAGCATCCGTCGATGTCGTACATCTCCACGACCCGGCGGTACGTGTGCGGCAACCGTTCGATCGCCCGCCGAACCGCCGCGCAGGCTTCGTCGCGGGCCAACGCCCGGCTGGGCGTGGTCTGCGTGGTACCGCCGAGCAGGTCGTACAGGGCGGTGAAGGAGTCTTCCGGCGTGCGCGGCTCGATGCGCCGGCGGTCGCCGCCGCGCTTTTCGGCCCGCAACGCGCGCAGGGCATCGAGCAGGTTGCAACGAGCCAGCAGCAGCAGCCAGGACGCGAACGCCTCCTCATCCCGCGGTTCGAACCGCGTCATGTTGAGGTAGGCGTCCGTGAAAGTCTGCTGCATGAGGTCGTCAACGGTGACGACGGCCCGCCACCGCCGGGGAATCCTCCGCTCCATGTGCCGGCGGACCATCGGCGAGTGTTCTTCCAGCAGCTTGACCAGCGCCTCCCGGTCGCCGGCACCCGCCCGGCTCAGAAGATTCCCGTTCGAACTGACCACGTTTCCGCTCCCGTCCCGCGGCGGACCGGCCCCACCTCCGCCTGTTCCGGCCGAAGCCTTACCGAGAGCCTCCCCGCAGCATCCCCGCCGCGCCGGTTGGCTCGCACGATGCTTGGCCTGGTTCCCGCCCATCGTCTGCCAAGTACCCGTCCACGACGCTTCCGGTGCGCATTCCATTA
>JALSRY010000633.1 GCA_026984555.1 Phycisphaerae bacterium | reverse complement strand
CAGGGGTACTTTCTGGCCGAAAATGTCGCGTCCGGTCATGGTGTCGGGTTTCGGGATGCCGAATAGTTGGAGAATCGACGGTCCGAGGTCGCTCAGATCGGGGTCCTTTACGGTCAGCTTCAGGTTGCTCACCAGGACGCCGGGTACGAGATTGCGGGCGATGCAGTGGTCGCCGCTCCAGCGGTCCTTGTTGTCCACGAGGATCTTGCGGCCCATGCCGCCCAAGGCGGTTTGCCAACTGCCGCGGTAGTTGCGCTCGTAGCCGATGAGCATGTCCGGGGCGACGTTCGGGTCGGCGTGGGGGTAGAGGTCTTGAGTGATGTACACTTTCTCGATCACGCGGTGCCCGTCGTCGTCGCGGACCTGTTCGAGCTTCGAGGCGATTTCTTCCATCAGGCGGCGCTTGTCGGCCGGATCGACGATGCCGTACTTCTCGCGGCCCTTCAGGTTGATGTACAGCCCGTTGATGCCGATGGCGTACGCCTTGGTCTGCGGAAAGATGATGTTGAACAGCCCGCGGCGGACGTTCTCGCGATCGAGCCCGTGTACTTTCATGTAACCGTTCTTGACCAGCCAGGTGTTGACGTTGAAGCCGCGCCGAAAGCTGGTGAAGCCGTGGTCGGACATGACGATCAGGATGTCGTTGTCGTCCATCACGTCCATCGCCTCGCCCAGCCGCTGGTCCATCTCGATGTACGTGTCGCGGATGACGTCGGCGTACTTGCCTTCCTGGTCCGGGCGCCGGCCGGGATGACCGGGGTCCATATCACGCCAGAAGATGTGCGCGAGCTGATCGGTGTGCCCGAAATAGAAATAGAGGAACCCCTTGTGGAACTGTTTGAGCGCGGCGTGATACTGGCGGGTGCGTTCGTCGCTCAACAAGTGGACCATCTCGAGGAATTCGTCTTCGTTGAGCACCCCGTTGCGCAACGCCTTCGTGTCTTCCGGGATGCCGGTCGTGTACATGCCCCCGGCGCCGGTCGTGGCGGCGACTTCGGCGGCCCAGTCGGGCGGATAGCTGATCGGGTTGACCGGGTTGGCCGGGTCGATGTTCAGCGGCGAAACATAGAGGGCCAGCGTGGGGTAGACCTGCTTGACATACACGCGGATGATCGCGTGGACCGACGTGGGCAGGGCTACATCGAGCGCGGCTGAGCCGGGAATGCCGGTCTTGAACTCGATGGGGATCCAGTTCGACCACTCGCCCTGTTTGAGCAGCCGTTTTTCGTCGCCGACCGTCAGCGTGATCGCGCTGCGCACCGGGTCACGCACGATCTGGAGCTTGACGGTCATCGGTGGCCGATGGCCCTTGTCGTCGGGTTTGACGAGGTAATTCGGCGGTCCGGGCAGCTCGGCGACCGCCTGGTTGTCGATGACCTCGATCCGCCGATAGATACCACCTTGGACGTGGTGGACATCGGGCTGTGGCCATTTCCAGGCCTCGATGAGCTCGGTGAACTCGCCGTAGCCGCCGAGGATATCGGGCGTGCCCATGCCGCTGAGCACGTGGAGGGATCCGGGTCCGGGGACTTCATCCTCCGTGGGTGGCGGGTAGTTGGCGGGCATGCGGTAAATCGTCACGTCCACCCCGTGGCGCAGCAGGTGGTTCCAGAAGGCGTCCCCCTTGCGCAGGTTGAGCACGCCGCCCGATTCGAGCGGAATCTCCCACCGGCCGAAGTGCAGGGCCCGGGACTCGTCTTTCGGCTCGAACGCCTCGGACGTCGACGAGTAGGGCATGATGGGGTAGTCGATGCCGTCGTCGGAGGGAGGCGGATTGGGGTCGCGGTGGATGAAGTCATAGATCTGGTGGGTGCCGGGGGTCGAACCCGAGATGAAGTTCGACCAGGCCACCGGGCTTTGCGGGGGCATGGCGGTGCCCAACGGCGTGAACTCGCCCGTGGCCACCAGCTTGCTGAAGTGCGGCAGACGGTCCTCGTCCATGAGCTGCTTGAGCAACTGCGGGTCGAGCCCGTCCATACCCAGCACGAGTACCTTGGTCTCGCTGTGGTTCTCGCCCGCCTCGCTCGAACGGCACGCGGGCAAGACCAGCGCTCCGGCCAGCGCCAACGGCAGCAGCAGCCGCGCGACCACCTTCGATCGGGAGTCGGAGAAAACCCGGCGCCGGGCCGGCGTTGAAAGTTGGCGTCTGGTCATGCGACAGCCTTCTCGCTTTGCTCGCTCAACAGGGACTTGCCGTCCATGTACTTGGGTTTGTCGATGCCGAATAGTTCCAGTGTGGTGGGGGCCAGGTCGATGATGCGCGCGTTGTCCGGGTTGAGCCGGAGATTGCTGAACAGCGTGCCCGGCACGAGATCGGGGTGCAGGCAGTGGTCGCCGCTCCAGGCCTTGAGGTTGTCCTGGAACACCGATTCTCCGCACTTGCCGATCGCGGCGTCCCACGAAACGCGCCAGCCCTCGTTGTAGCCGACGATGACGTCGGGAGCGTTTTCGACGTATGGCCCCGTGTAGACCTGGAACCGCGTCACCGCTTCCTTGATCGCGACCTGCCCTTTTTCCTCGTCCACCAGGCCGGTGAGCTTGTCGGCGATTTCCTGCATGAGGGCTCGCGCCGGTTTGCCGGGTTCGACGATCCCGTGGGCCTCGCGATCCTTCTGATTGATGTAGATCCCCGTCAGTCCGACCGCATAGGCTCGCGTGTGTTCCCAGTCGATGTCGGCCAGGTACGACTTTTCCGTGACCTTGCGACCGCCCTTGACCTTGAGATACCCGTTGTCCCGCAGCCAGGCGTTGAGATCGACCCCGCGGCGGAACGTCTTGAAACCGTGGTCCGACATGATGAACAACGCGGTATCCTTGTCGAGCTTGGCGATCGTGCGCCCGACCAGGTCATCCATCCGGCGGTACATCTCCTTGATCGCGTCGCGGTGCGATTCGCGCTGCTTGGGGGTCAGTGCCGGGTGCTGCTCGTCGAGGAACCGGAAGAACATGTGCTGGATGCGGTCCGGCCCGTCGAAGACGCAGACGACCGACCCGCGCCGCACGCGCTTGAGCGCGTCGAAAAACATCTTCTCCCGCTCGGCGTGGATGTCGTATGCCTGTTCGAGGAAGGCGTCTTCGCTGAGCAGCTTTTCCGAGAGCGACCACGTATCCTCGGCCAACCCCAGCGTCGAAAACGACCCCTGCTGACGCGCCAGGTAACTCGAATACACCACCGGCGTCGAGATCGGCATCACCGGCTTGTCCGGGTCGATCTGGAGCGGCGTGCAGTACATCTCGAACGGCCGGGTGAAACGCTTGAGGTAGAACTTGCAGATGCCGTGCACCTTGAAACCGGGCGCCGCCGAAAAGGCGATCCGCACCCATTCGCTGTGCTCGTTGAGTTTGAGCGGAACCTCCTGGCCATCGACGTGCAGGATGGCGTCGGCCCCGCCGCGGGGGGATTCGACCACGCGGAACGGCAGGCGCAGCTCCGAGCCGTCGGTCCGCAGGCTGTTGGCCGGCCCGCGCAGGTACGAACGGACCGCATCGCCGTCGCGGTGCACCAGGATTCGGTCGCCGCCCACGTCGCCGTCCATCGTCGCGCCCGCTTCGCCTTCCTCGATGTAGTACGAGAACATCCCCTGCGTGCCGCGCAAATCGGGGACGCACATCGCCGAGAGCTGCAAGCCCTTGAACTTGTCGGGGGGGAAGGTGATCGGCACGCGCAGGATACAACTGGTCAGCCCGTTTTCGCCCAGAACCGTCCAGAACGGTTTGCTCTTGCGCAGCGGCGTGATCGTCGGCTTGCTCAGCGGAATCACGTAGTTGCCGATCTTGACCTTACGTCGCGGCTGGCCCATGCGCACCGATGAGATCGTCGGGTGGTAGCTCGGCGTGCGGGCGATGAAGTCGTAGATGTTGTGTTTGCCGGGGTTGGTACCCGTCGAAAACGATGACCAGGCCACCGGCGAGATCGGCGGCCAGGTCGAACCCAATCGCAGGTAGGTGCCCTGCTCCCGCAGCTTCGCGAGGTTGGGTAGCAACCCCTCGTCCATGAACTTCTCGGCCAGTGTCGGTTCGAGCCCGTCGAGCCCCAGCACGACAACCCGCTTGACTTTCGCCTTGGCGTACTTGTGCCGGCCGCGAATCGCCCAGTACAGCAAGAAAAACGGGAAGAAGATCACCATCAGGATCGCGGAAACGATCGCGATGAAAATGGCGAAGAACGATCCCAACAGCGCGATCCCCGCACCGGGACCGATGTAGGCCCATTGCACGCTTTCCGCCGGCGCCGAAACGCCGCTGTGCCCCCACGCCGCCAGCAACAGGCCGGCGGCCGCGCCCAGCAGCACCCGCGACACGATGCACGCTCCGACCGGTTGGACCGTGATCCCGAATCGCCCCAGCGAACGACGCCACAGCTCCGCTGACGCTCGGTACCTCCTGTTTTGCATGGTTTTCTGTTTCGCGGACACGGCGGTTGCCTTCCTTTCTGCGTACGGCGGCATCACACCTCGCCCCGGGACGACTCGCGGTCGTGCGGGGGGTTATGGTTGCGGCGGTTTGACGGGAGCGCTCGACGGTCGCGTTTGCGGCGTTTGCGCTGGCTCGTCCTGGTCGTCTTCGCTGCTGCCGGCGTAGCCCAGTTGCTCGAGTTTGCGGATGGTCTCCGGTTCCACGCGGCGCTTTTGGGGAACTACGTGCGGCTTGGCGTTCTTGTTCTGCGTTGCGATCGCCTGGAGCAGTTTCGTCATCATTTCGACCTGCCCCCGGTTCTGATCGGCGATATTGAATTTCTCCGTGGGGTCGGTGGCGAGATTGAACAGTTGGCGACGAAGCCCCACCCGGGCCAGGGTGCCATCGGGCATGCGCCGAGGGGGAACCTCTGTCACAATCAGCTTGGTCATGTCGGCGAACACGGCAAACTGGTACGGACCGGCCTTGATCGCCTCGGCAAAGCGCTCCACCGGCATGTCGGGCAGCGTGCCCGTGATGTAGGGCACGAGCGAGTGCCCCTGGATCTGCGGATCGCCGGGCTGGATGCGAAGCTGTTCGAGCAGCGTGGGCATCACGTCGATCAGGCTGCACAGTCGGCGAACGTGCATCCCCGCGGGCAGCACGCCCTTCCAGTGCAGTACGAGCGGCACGTGGAGGTCGGTCTGATAAAGCGAATAGCCGTGCTCCCACAAGCCGTGTTCGCACAGGGCCTCGCCGTGGTCGGCCAGCAGCACGATCAGCGTGTTGTCGAGCAGTCCGCGTTTCTTGAGCGCGCCGAACATCTGCCCGAGGTAGAAATCCGCCTCGGCGACGCCCGCGTCATAGCGGGCCTCCCAGTATTCGCGGTAGGCCTTCAGGCGGTTGTAGCGCTGCGGGTCGGACGTTTTCGCCGGCGGCTTGCGCAGGTAGGCATTCATCCGATGCAGCTCCGCGGGCGTGAGCATGTGCTTGTCTTTCATCTCCTCGACACGCTTGACCAGCGGATCGAGAAACTTCGGCGCCGCGTCGTATGGCCCGTGTACGTCCATGTAATGGAGGTACAGGAACATCGGCTTGTGCGGTTCGGGCCGGCTGTCGATCCACTTGATCGCGGCGGCGTTGATCTTGGCGCCCGCGACGGTGTTCTCGGCAAACGTCGTGTCGAAGTGGTCGAACCCCTGCGCAAAGCCGTAGGGGGCCCGGATGAACTTGTTGCCGCAGAACCCCGCGGTTTCGTAGCCGGCCTCGTGCAAGGCCTCGGCGAGTGTCTGGAAATCGTCGCTGAGGACGGATTGCCGGGCGGAGAGCCCGTCTTCCATCTTCTGGACCGTCTGATAACTCTTCGCCTTGTGGACGCCCGGGTAGTACGACGTGAAAATCGTCGCGACGGAGGGGAGCGTCCACGGCGCCGCCGACTCGCAGTGGTCGAATACCACGCCCGTGGCCGCGAGTGAATCCATCGTCGGCGTCAGCCGGGCCCGGTTGCCGTAGACGCCCAGCCGATCCGCCCGCAGGGCGTCGACCAGGATGAACACCACGTTGGGGCGTGGCTGGCCCTCGGGGAGCACGGCCTGGATTGCCGGCTTGGATTTTGCCGGCGTGGCTCCGTTCGCTCCCGTTTGCGTCTCGGGTGCGCTTTTCTGACACCCGGACAACAGCAGTCCGCAGGCCGCCAGCGTCACCCACCACGCAATCGTCCGACCGGTCGCGCAAATCCCACCGGACCCGGTGGTTCTGTTCGACGACATCACGACTCCTTCAGTCACCAGGCCCGCTTACGCGCTTGCAACACCCGCGCGAGCCCGTGGCCGGGCCACTCGCAAAACCTCGGCGTGCGACCCCGCCGCCAGCCGGGCCGCCCACAAAACGATTCTATCGGCTGGTCGCTGCGAGCGATGAGCGGGCCGATACCGGCCACCCTCACACCTTGCGCGTGTTCGGCTGGGGCCCAACCCCCGTCGTGCGGGCGGAATCCGGGCGTGTTTCCAAGTCTCGACGACCTTTTCATGCTGGCCGACACGTCGCCGCCGGATGTGGACGCAGCTCCCATCCTCTGCCGGCTCCAGGCCGGCTACCAACAGCTAGATGATACAACGTTGTCGGACCGCCGGCTATCCCGCGTCATGCGATGCGCGGGGGTTGCCGGGACGGGGCGGCCGCGCATCCGGCTTGCAACGGGCGGCGCAAGCCGATGGGGGCTGGCTCCCCCGGCGGTCGCGGCGTCGGGTGCCCGCCAGCGTGGCAGGCGGGCTAATGCTGGGGGGCGGGTCGGGGTGTCTCGACGGGCATCATGAACGCTCCGCAGCGCGGGCACCGCGCGTTGACGTTGTAATCTTCGTCGGCGTAGGGCACCCACGGACCGTCGGCTACCTTGAGCTTGATGGGGTTGCCTTGCGTGTCGTACTGGAACGCGACCGGGAACACGCCGTGCTTGGGACAGGCGTGGCGAATGCACACGTAGAGCTGATTCTTGTTGCACTGGGGGCACCGGCGCGGCCCGACACCGGCGCGGGCGGATTCTTCGTATCCGCACGCCAGGCACCGCCAGGTGACGACAAAATCGAAGGCGTTGCGTGTATGCGGCTTGACACGATCGCGGCCCGAGAAGAAGGCGATCCAGCCCGCGAGTATCAGGATGGCCGCGATGCTCGCCGTGGCCAGCAGGCTCTTGCGTGGGGTGGGTTGTCTGGTGCTTGGGGTCACGCGAACTCCCGGGGTCGCGTTCAGCGGGGGTAGTGGGGCATCGGTCCGGTCCACCAGTACATCTTGGATCGCGAAAAATTGTAATGCGTGGCGTCGGAATAGGGGTGGTAGTTGCAGAAGTAGCAGTCGCCGCCCTTGCAGTCGCCGAGCGGATGTCCGACGTCGTAGACGGCTTCGATGGGTGATTCGAGGATGCGGCGTGTCGGCACCCATTTGACGGCGTTTTCCATCGAGGCCATGTTGATTCCGCCGACGTGGCGTGCCGTGAGCCACGTGGGTTTGTTGGCGTACCAGGCCCGGGCGCCGTCGTCCCAGACCAGTCGGCCGGCGTCACGCCACGGCGTCGCCGCCCCGCCGCCGCCGTACGCACTCGTCAGCCGAATCGCATCGTCCGGGCCGACCTCGGCCAGCAGGATGGTCTCACGCGGGCGCGCCGGCGGGTACTTCTCGATATTGAACGAGTACGGCTCGGCAAAATGCCGGAGCAGGTAGTTGAGTCCCCAGCCGCAGGAGGCGACGCGTCCGTTGGAGTGGGGACGGCCGCGAAAGACGGCTTCGAAGTCGAACTGGTCGCGGAAAGGGTCGCCGGGGCAGACCAGGGCGCCGGGATCGTTGAGATAGCGGGGCACGAGCTTGTAGAACCACAGGTCGCGTTTGGGAACGTACCAGGCCGCTTCGCTCCAGGCATTGGGTGGGAGGCTGCCGCGGTAGTCCGCCTGGTACATCGTCAACGCCAGGAGCGTCTGGCGCATGTTGGAGGCGCACGCGACCGTCTGGGCCTTCTGGCGGGCCAGCTTCATCGACGGCAGCAGGATCGAAATCAGCAGCGCGATGATCGCGACCACCACCAGCAGCTCGATCAGCGTGAACGACGGGGTATGTTCGGCGGGAGGCGTCGAAAGCCTCTCGTCGCGCGGCTCCGCCCTCATCACCGGCGGGGTCGGTTGTGGTTGCGAGGCCCGGCCTGTTCGCCGAAGAAATGCACGCATCATGAAACCACCCACTCCATCCTACATATCTTAACGCCCGGGCGTCGATTCGACGAGCGGTTTCCCGGCTCGGCGCCCCGCCGGTACCTCCCGGACGGCGGGCACCGGGGGCACGTCAGCCGTTTCCGCCGGCGTGGCCGCGCCCCGGGGGAGAAGGCTCGACCCGGCAGCGGTGCGGTGGGACGTTGTG
>JALSRY010000632.1 GCA_026984555.1 Phycisphaerae bacterium | reverse complement strand
TCTTTGAGCTCCTTGGTGACTCTTGCGTAGCGCGGATCACCGTAGACGCTGTGCATCTCCTGCGGATCGACATCCAGGTCGAACAGCTCCCACTCATCTTTCAGGTAATAGTAGATGAGCTTGTACTGCGCTGTCCGCACGCCGTAGTGCCGCGCCACGTGGTGCCAGGAACCTTTCGATTCCGGGCTTTCGTAGTAGTGGTAATAGAAGCTTTTCCTCCAGTCCTGCGGTGTCTCGCCCTTGAGCAGCGGCACCAGGCTGCGGCCCTGCATATCGGAGGGAACCGGGACGCCGGCGATGTCGAGGAACGTTTCGGCGAAGTCGACATTCGAAACCATGTGCGTGTCCTCGGAGCCGGGCTCGGTGACGCCGGGCCATCGCACCAGCAGCGGGGTCCGAAGTGATTCCTTGTACATCCATCGCTTGTCGAACCAGCCGTGCTCGCCGAGGTAGAACCCCTGATCCGACGCGTACACGACGATGGTGTTCTCGGCCAGCCCCGAACGGTCGAGTTCGTCGAGCATCCGGCCGATGGCATCATCCACCGATGCGACGCAACGAAGATAATCCTTGATGTAACGCTGATACTTCCACCGCACGTAATCGCGCCCCTGAGGCCGGCGCTTGGCAAAGGCCCGATTTCGTGGCTCGTACGCGGCGTCCCACACGGCCCGTTGCTGCTCGTTGAGCCAGCGAAACGGGAAAGTCGGTCCGCGTTTGTCGGGGCTCGAAAGGTATCGCGGCGATACCTTCAAGTCGTAGCCTTCGTACAAGTCCTTGGCGATGCTCATCTTCTGGACGCGCGCCGCGGTGCCGCGTCCGGCGTAATCGTCGAACAGTGTCTCGGGTTCGGGAATCTCGATGTTCTCGTACAAATGCAGGTGCCGCGGACCGGGCATCCACGGGCGATGGGGGGCCTTGTGCTGCCACATGAGCAAAAAGGGCTTGCTTGGGTCGCGTCCGTTCCGCAACCAGTCCAACGCCCGATCCGTCGTGATGTCGGTCACGTAGCCCGTGTGCCGTTTGCGACCGGCTCGCGTCTGGAACGTCGGGTTGTAGTAGGCTCCTGCCCCACGAGCGTCTCCCAATGATCGAAGCCGACAGGAGCGGACTTGAGGTGCCACTTGCCAATCATCGCGGTTTCGTAACCGGCCCGGCGCAGCAACACCGGGAACGTCGGCTGGGACGGATCGAGCCGCGCACGATTGTCGATCACTCCGTTACGGTGACTGTGCTTGCCGGTGAGAATCGTGGCCCGACTCGGGGCGCAGATCGAGTTGCCGCAGGTACAGTGAGAAAACAGCAGGCCCCCCCGCGCGATGCGATCGATGTTGGGCGTGTGGTTGATCCGCGAACCATAGGCACCGATCGCGTTGAGCGCGTGGTCGTCCGTGAGGATGAACAAGATGTTCGGCGGGCGGGCGGGCCGCGACCCGGCGGGTCTCGCGGCGGGCTGGGTGGCCTGCGCCTCCGCAGCCATTCCCAACGCGGCACCGCCACCAGCCGCCAGCAGCAGTTGGAGCATCTCCCGGCGACTCAGGGTCGAGCCGGCCGGTCCGCGTTCGGCAGAGTCGAGCGGAGGGGAGGTCTCGTTTCGCTTGACATGGTGGTGCCGATCGGTACCTCGGAAGCGTTCTGCTGACATGGGAGTGTCCTCCGATGATCGAATCGCAGTGTCGCGCCGAGGCCCGGCCGTTTCAAGCGCACGACGCCGAAAAGTGGCAATGCGCGCGTCACAGGTAGTTCCGGCCGGGCCGCCACGGGCGCCCA
>JALSRY010000631.1 GCA_026984555.1 Phycisphaerae bacterium | reverse complement strand
GCAGGCGTCGGGGATGCCGTTGCCATTGCAGTCGCCGCCCTGGACGATGTCGCATTCGTCGGGAACGCCGTTGCCGTCGCAGTCCTGGCTCGTGCCATTGGCGATGTCGTCGCCATCGGGGATGCCATTGCCGTTGCAATCGGAGACGATGCGGATTTCACCCCAGCGGGTGGCCCAGGTCTGGCCGCTGCCGGCGAATTCCTGGATGGTCCAGAAGTCGAGGTCGCGCGTGGGATCGACGACGGTGGCGCTGTAGTCGCCCCAACGGGTTCCCGTGTACATGCTCACGCCGTCCTTGAAGATTTGCGGCTCGCGCATGGTGCCGGGCGGGTCGCTGGCGAGACGCGCGGTCCAGGCCGCCGAAACGAAAACCAGGTTGGCGGCGTAGGAACAGCCGATGCAGACGTCGTTCGCACAATTGACCGCGATGCTCGGAAAGATGTAGTGTTGCCAGCGGTGGCCTTTGATCATCCCGGACTGGACGATCGGCGACGACAAGCGCGTGGGATCGATCTCGTACCACAGCACCGCCGTCCGGTCGACCGCGCCGACGGGGTAGCCGCCGGTGTGTGTAAACCACAAGTGGCCGTTGCGGAATACGACGTTGAGCACGCGCGGGTCGTTTGTTTCGATCAGGGGCCCGTTGACGCCCGCCTGCTGGGCATCCTCCTGGAAGAAATCGAACGGGATCTGGACGCGAAAGAGACCGGAGCCGGGCTCGATGCTCGATCCGTCCACGGACGCCCAGACCGGGGCATCGCCGGTGCCGGTCAGCTGCGAGAGGCGTACCAGCGGCGTGCCGTCGTCTTCCATCCAGAAGTTGTCGACCAGGTAGAGCGTATCCTCGTCCGGGTCGAAGGTAAGCGCGGGTTTCATCGTGAATCCCACACCCCCACTGAGGGTGTCGAACCCGGGGCCAAACACCGTAACCGTCAGTGGTCCTCCGCCCAGCGCCGTGGATTTGTCGATTACCCACAGCTTGACCGCCTGAAACTGGTTGTCGAGATCGAACATGTTGTTGGTAATCGCGATCCAGCGGTTGTTGACGCCGAACCCGGGGAAATCCGCCCAGGTGGCGCCGGTCGCGTCCGCGGGGATCGAGTAGAACGTCCACATGCCGGTCGGGTCGTCGGTGTCGCTGATCGCGAAGAAGATCTTTGAGTTGGCGCTCTGTGGATTGGCGCCGCAGGTGGCGATCCAGCGGTCGATCAGTGAATCGTAGATCAGGTGGGGATCGAACGGGAGGCCGCTGAGGCCGGTACCCCATGTCCAGAAGGTGGACAAATCGACCTTGCTGAACTCGTTGCCGTCTTTGTCCTTGATGCTCACTTCGCTGTTGAGCATCGCCATCAGGTGGTGGGGGCCGGCGGCACCCATCGTGTCGGGTGGCTCCCACAAACCGTTGCTACGAAGCGCGTTGAAGTCGCGGCCGAACGTGGGGTCGTCGGTCGTGGTCTGGCAGGGGCTGGACTTGTCCGGCGAGCCGGCCGCCCCGCCGCCTGGTTTACCGTCGCGGGGCTGTCCGCCGATCGCGTGGATCACGCGAGGCGGTGGCGCGGGCATGTGGGGCAGGCTGCGGCGCAGAGCCGGGGGCACGTGGCCCCTTTTCGCCTCGGCCGCGTACATCTGACGCCAGCTCGACCGCCCGGCGGGCTGGATCGTAACTTTCTGCTGCGCAACCGCTTGCCCGGGGAGCAAGCCGGCGAGCAGACCGGCAGCCAACACGATCGCGGTGTGGCGTATACAGGCGAAAGTGGGTCGGGTCAGGCGATGAATCGTTTCCGCGATCATGTTGAGAACCCTCTCGTTGAAGGTGGCCGGTGTGGCATCGTCGCTTGCATGTTGCCTGGTTCGCACGGATAAGACGCTGCGTGGGCCGGGCCTCGAGCGGTCCGCGGCCACGCATCTCCTTATGACTACCAGCCTAGCAAAACCACGACCGAAACGCCAGACGCCCGGCCCGGTTCCGCGGCAAACGCCACTGTCCGAGAATCGCTGGTATCGCCGGCCCGCGGACAGGCCACACCGACAGGTGGGGATGTTGCCCGGGAGCAGAAACTGCCCGATGCGGTTGACGAGTGCGGACGCGGGAATTAGCGTGCCGATAAGAATTGGGCCTTTCGCTGGCGCGGTCAGGTTCCATGGACGGATGTACACCCGAGAAACTGGCACACTGGTGGCAGCGGCAACCCGCCGCGGAACTGTGTCACCGTTTGCGGCAACACCTGCGGCATGAGCCGCGCTGCGCGCTGACCCACTACCTGTTGGGGTGTCTCTGTTTCGACCGCGGCCAGCGGGCTTGTGGCGTGCGTCACATGATGGTGGCACACCATGTCGAGCCGGCGCTCGAATCGGCGGCGTTGCTCGTTTTTGCCGGGCTGAACTGGACCGATCGCGCCGACGTCCCGATGCTGCCCGTGT
This sequence comes from Phycisphaerae bacterium, assembly GCA_026984555.1. GTDB lineage: Bacteria > Planctomycetota > Phycisphaerae > UBA1845 > Fen-1342 > JALSRY01. Next base: position 5,923 of record JALSRY010000631.1, on the reverse strand, counting down.
TGCTGGACACGTGGGAGGAGTTTCGACGCCCCAATTTCGACCGACGGCAACAGGAGCGCCGACTGCTTGACGCGTTCGCCGAAACGTGCGACGGTCTGGAGGACGCTTCGCCGTTGGCGCGGCGTTTGTGGCGGCTCCCGATTCGCGTACTGCGTGCGCAGATTCGCGAAGCGGCCGTCACCGCGTTGGCGCCGGCCCACCGGCTGCTGCTGGCCACGGCTTCCTGCTGAGGGATTCCCGCACCGATGTTGCTGTCCGTCGTCATCCCCGTGTTCAACGAGCGTGAGACGCTGTTCGAGATCATCCGCCGCGTACTCGCCGCCCCGATCGAAATCGACCGCGAGCTCGTGCTGGTCGACGACTTCTCGACCGACGGGACGCGTGCGCTGTACCCCAAGCTCTCCGAGGAATTCCCCGGGGCGACGTTCCGCGTCCTGCTCCACGAACGCAACCAAGGCAAAGGCGCCGCGTTGCGGACCGGCTTCCGCGAAGCGAACGGGGACATCATCATCGTCCAGGACGCCGACCTCGAATACAGCCCCCAGGACTACCCCAAGCTCCTCAAGCCGATCCTCGACGGCCGGGCCGACGTGGTCTACGGCTCGCGGTTCATCGGCGGCGCCGAACACCGCGTGCTCTATTTCTGGCATAGCGTCGGCAACCGCTTCCTCACGCTCTTGTCCAACATGTTCACCGACCTCAACCTCACCGACATGGAAACCTGCTACAAGGTCTTCCGGGCCGAGGTCATCAAGAACATCACGATCAAGAGCGATCGCTTCGGCGTCGAACCGGAGGTCACCGCGAAAATCGCCCGCGGGCGCTGGCGCATCTACGAGGTCGGCATCAGCTACTCCGGCCGATCCTACGAGGAAGGCAAGAAAATCACCTGGAAAGACGGCGTCAAAGCGATCCTGGCGATTCTCCGCTTCGCTGTGAGCGATTGACCGGCCCGCCAACGCCACTTGCTCGCCCCATCGCGGCGCCGGGCGCGCCCGACTCCGCTCAACGCTTGCGCGCCAGCAGCAGGCCGTCGCCGATCGGGACGACGCACGAGAACACGCGCTGGTCGTCGCGGGCGCGGAACGTGAGGTTGCGAATCGTGCCGGTGTTCTCGTCGTCGGCGGCGGGGTTGGCGACCTCGCCTTTCCAGAACGCGTTGTCCACCGCTACGAGTCCGCCCGGCCGCACGAGCTCCACGCATTTCTCGTAATACACCAGCAGGTTCGGCTTGTCCGCGTCGATAAACGCGAAGTCGAACGTGCCGGCGGCGTTTTCGGCGAGCAGCGCATCGAGCGTCTCGGTCGCGGGCGCGAGTCGCAGATCGATTTTCTCCGCGACGCCGGCCTGCTCCCAGTACCGCCGGGCGATGGTAGTCCACTCCGCGTTGACGTCGCACGCGATCAGGCGTCCGTCGGGAGGCATGGCGCTGGCGACGCACAGCGCGCTGTACCCGGTGAACGTGCCGATCTCGATCGCCCGACGACCATCGAGCAACTGCACCAGCAGCATCATGAAGCGTCCCTGTTCGGGGGAGATCTGCATGTTGGCTTTTTCCAGGCCGGCGGTTTCCTCCCGCAACCGGCGCAGTACGTCCGGTTCGCGCATCGTCTCGTGGACGAGGTAGGTGTGCAGTTCGTCAGACAAACCGAGTGTTCGCGTGGACATGGGCGTTTTCTCCTGCCAGGGCTCGTTCCGCGCCGCAAGACATCGCCGCGGGCGGTTTCCGTTTTCGACGATCAGGGGGGACCGCCGCCGGGTTGCGATTGTGCCGAATCTTCCCCGCCGAGATAGCCCAGCGATTTGAGTCGGCGGATCGTGTCGCTCAGGAACTTCCGGTCGAAATGCGTCGGCAGCGGGTGCGCATCCGCCGTCCACGCTTGCAACAACTCCCGCATCCGGGCGACCCGCCGCCGGTCCTCCGGACGCAGGTCGGCGAAAAGGTTGTGCCGCTCGTGCGGATCGCGCGCCAGATCGTACAGCTCTTCGCGGTGCTGATACCGCGACACGATGTACTTGTACGTGCCGACGCGCACACAACGCGGCTTGGGATCGTTGAACCACGTCGCGCCGGCCTCCACGTTCCACGGCTTGGTCGCCTCGGCGAAGCGAACCCGGTCCGGCGCTATGCCGTCGAGCCGCGCGAGGTCGAGCGCACGCCCCTCCACTCCCGGCGGGATCGGCAGGTGGAGATAATGCAGAATCGTCGGCACCATGTCGATGCTCGCCACGGGCAGGTCCACCCGCACACCCCGGCGGCCGTGCGGCGGATGGATGATTCCCACGGCGTGAATGTCCGCCTGGTAGGTCGTCCAGCCGTGGTCGAGCGGATACGCGGCGTCCGGGCGGAGCACCTCGCCGTGGTCGGATGTGACGATCACCAGGGCCTCGTCGAGTATGCCACGCCGGCGCAGCCCGTCGAGCAGCCGTCCGATCTGCGCGTCGGTGTACGAGATTTCGCCGGCGTAGCGCCGCAGGTTCCGCAGGTACCCGCGCGGGTGGCCCTGCCCGGGGGCGAGCGCCGGGTGGTCGCGCATGGGAATCGCCCGGGGGCCGTACATCGTGTCATAGGGTGGCGGCGGGTCGTAGGGTTCGTGCGGATCGAAATAGTGCACGAACAGGAACAAGTGCCCGGGAACCCCCGCGCTGTCGAGGTAGTCCAACACCGCGTCGGTGACCCGCGCGGCGCGGCGCTGGCTCTGATCGGCGTGGCGCTCGCCGACGACGATGTCGAACCGCTCATCGAACGTGTCGAACCCCTGGGCGAAGTTGAAACGCTTGTCGAGGGCGAACGAACCGAGGAAACCCGCCGTCGTGAACCCCGCCGCCTTGAGCACCTCGGCCAGCATCACGTTTCGATCGTCGATCACGAAACCATTACGGGGCACCCCGTGCGTGTGCGGGTATTTCCCCGTCATCAGCGAGGTGTGCGAAGCGAGCGTCGTCGAGGCGACGGTCATGTAGTCGGTCAGGAGGATCGACCGGCCGGCCAGCGCGTCGAGGTTCGGTGTCTTGATCCACGGGTTTCCGTAGCAGCCGAGATGGTCGGCCCGGGTGGTGTCGAGCGAAATCAGAATGACGTGCCGCGCGGGCCACGTCGTCCGCGACGTACCACCGTGCCACACCAACCCCACCACGACCAACGCCACAATCACCACCGCCGCGACGATCAGCACCGCGACCCGCGCGCCGCCGTGGCGAGAGGCGTCCCGCGCGGGCGCCGCCGCGCAAGACGCCGCACCGAAGGTGTCGCGGGCGGGGATCCGCTTTCGTCCGTTCATGGGTACCTACGTTAGCGTGCCCCCGGATGGGGTTCCAGCGCGTGGCCATCGGACCCCGCGAACACGCGTGCTCGCGACCCGACCAGCCGGGGCGCAACACGTCGCCGGTCGAGCGGGGCGATGGGCAGCCGCCGACGCCTGGCCGCGCACGAAATGGAACGACGCCTCGCGCGGACCGGCTACGTATTCGAATCGACAAAATCGCGCACGCGGCGACCGATTTCGTCGCGCACGCGGCGAAAGGCGGCGAGCCGTTCCGCATCGCTGACGCCGCGCCTGGCTGGATCGTCGAACGGCCAGTGTTCCTGGGAGGCGGCTCCCGGAAAGACGGGGCACTGCCGGGCCACGTTGTCGCAGACGGTGATGACAAGATCGAACGGTTCCCCGGCGTATCGGTCGAGCGGGTCGCTCGTGTGGGTGCTGATGTCGATCCCGATTTCCGCCATCACCCGCGCGGCCAGAGGATTGACGCCCAGCGGGATCAGCCCCGCGCTGTACACCTCCCAGCGGTCGCCGGCGTAGTGGCGCCAGAACCCCTCGGCCATCTGTGAGCGGCACGAGTTTCCGGTACAGAGAATCAGCACGCGTTTTTTCATCGACACCTGCACATCTCCGCCGGAAGCCGCTTTACGCGCGGCCGTCCGGCTCGTTTCGTGGGAAGCCGGGCAACGGCACGAAGCATCGCTCGCAGCGCGGCTCGTACTCTCCCGGCCCCCCCACCATGTCATCGGACTCCACGGGGACGATCCGCTGCGTGTAGCGTGCCGGCCGCCCGCAAGCGGTGCACGGCATGCAGCAGACGTCCACTCGCTCGGCGATTTCCTTGAGCCGGGGCATCGGCTCGAATGGGCACCCCCAGGCGTTGAAGTCGATCCCGGCGACGATGACCCGCTTGCCCGCGGCGCGCAAATCACGACAAAGTGTAACAATCTCTTCGCCGAAAAACTGCCCTTCGTCGATTCCAACGACCCGCACACCGGCCGCCTTGGCGCGGATCGTCGCGACATCGCGCACGGGCAGGGCCTCGAAACGGCGGTGGTCGTGCGTGGCGAGGGCTGCGGGGCTGTAGCGGATATCGAGGGCGTGCTTGAACGCGAGCACCGCGAACCCCGCCGCCCGCGCTTCGAGCAAGCGTGCGATCAGGTGCGCCGTCTTGCCGGCGAACATGCACCCGCAAATCACCTCCAGGCGGCCGCGGTCGGTCTGAGAAGCGGGGAGACTCAAGGCGTCGCTCACGCGCTCGGGTTGTCAGAACGGAATGCGGCCCGGGGCGACTCAACCCCGCAGCGCACGTACCTTCTCCATGAAACGCTCGATCCGCGACGGGTCGAGCTCGTTGAACCACCGGCCGTCGCGTTTGAAATACGACCCGACGATGAACACGTCGGCGTGGGGCCAGAGCGTGCCGAGATTGTCAGGTGTCACGCCCGATCCGACACACACCGGGATGTTGACGGCCTGCGCCGCAGCGGCCACGTCGGCCGGCGCGGTCGCCTCGCCGGTCGCGGAGCCGGTTACGACGACGGCGTCGGCGCCGCAGAACTCGACGGTCCGGGCGGCCTCGGCGAGCGAGACATCCGCCGTGATCGCGTGGCTGGAGTGTTTCTTCTTCACGTCGGCAAGGACGCGCACGTGTTCGGCGCCGATCCGCCGGCGGTAGCGCAAGAGCGGGCCGGCGTCCGCGGTGGGCATCAATCCCTCGTCGGCGACATGCGCGAAAGCGTAGTTCTCACAGCGCACGAACGACGCTCCGCACGCCGCCGCGACCGCTACCGCCGCCCGGTTCGCCCCCGCCAACACCTGCACCCCCAGCGGCAAGTCGGCAACCGCCCGCACCCCCACGCCGACGGCGGTCATCCCCGCGACGATCTCCGGTCCGACGCGCCGGTTGAGGTAGGGCACGTCGTGCATGTTCTCGATCATGAGAGCATCGACCCCGGCGCGGGCGAACAAGGCGGCCTGCGCGCGTGCTTCGTGGACGATCCCATCGAGCGTCCGCGTGCAGCGTGGCGTGCCGGGCAACGCCCCCACATGAATCATCGCGACAATCGACTTGTCTTGTTCGAACAGAATACGCACCCTCGCGGTTTCCGATTTCTCCGGCTTTCCCGCACAGCCTAGCTTGTCGCCTCGATCGTGAAAAGCCCGCGTGGACGTGGCCGGCGGCCTCGTCCGGCTTGCGGCGTTCCGGCGGCCATGGGGCAAGAAACGCGAGACCACACGCGTGAATCATTATCGGCCGTGCGCCCGGAAGGAAGGAAGATCGCAGCGGACTTGACAGCCCCGAACGTTCGCCGCCTATAGTCAAATAGAAGTAGGGTCGGCGATTCGCTGGGTTCTCGTAGCGATCGCCGCCCTACGCTCGTTTGGGGCCGCACGAGGTCCACGATTGCCCCGGGAGGGCGAAGGAAGCATGAGAAACGTCACGCACCCCGTGCGCGCCGACGCCGCCCGTCTGCGCGCCCACCTGCTCTACCGACTCCGGACAGCTCGCGACGACGATCGGCTCGCGGAATGGGAGACGCTCCGGCGCGCATGCCGCAGCGATCGCGACCGCGACGGCGTGTGCGACTGGCGCGACAACTGCCCGGATGCCGCCAACCCCGCACAGCTCGACACCGACCTTGATGGTCTCGGCGACG
>JALSRY010000630.1 GCA_026984555.1 Phycisphaerae bacterium | reverse complement strand
AGCACCGTCGAATGGTTCTTGTTGCCCACGGCCCGGCCGATCTCGGGATAGCTCAGCGCCGTGTGGCGGCGAATCAGGAACAGGGCCACCGCCCGGGCCAGCGCCACCGTCCGGTCGCGACCCCGGCCGTGAATCTGCTCCGGGGTGACGCCGAAGCGTCTCGCCACGAGTTCGACGATATCGTCGACGCCGGGGGTGTGCTGGGTGCGGACGACGTGGTCGCGGAGGGCCTCCCGCGCCAATCCGAGGGAAATCGCGCCGCCGTTGAGCGATGCCATGGCGACGAGCTTGTAGAGGGCGCCTTCGAGTTCGCGCACGTTGCGTCCGACATGCTCGGCGACGTAATCGAGGACATCGTTTTCGAGCGGTTGGCCCATCCGGGCGGCGCGTCGGGCGAGGATTTGGCGGCGGAGCGCGAAATCCGGCGGGTCGATCTCGACCACCATGCCCGAGATCAGCCGGTCGGCCAGCGGCTCGGACGAGAGCCCCATGCTCCGCGGGTGGCGGTCCGACGAGAGCACGATCGCCTTGCCGCACGAATCGATCGCGTTGAACGTGTGCAGGAACTCCTCCTGCGTGGCGCGTTTGTTGGCGATGAAATGGATATCGTCGATGACGAGCACGTCCACGTTGCGGGACCGGGCGCGGAACAGGTCGATATGCCCCGATTTGACGGCGTAGATGTATTCGTTGGTGAACTGCTCGCCGGAGATGTAGCGCCACTCCAGCGCGGGATGTCGGGCGGAGAGCGCGTTGCAGACCCCCTGGAGCAGGTGCGTCTTGCCCAGTCCGCAGCCGCCGTGCACCACGAGAAGTTTGTACGCATCGCCCGGCCGGGTCGCGACCTGCTCGGCGGCGGCGTAGGCGAGCTGGTTGGAGGGACCGACGACGAATTCTTCCAGCCGGCCGCGTAGCGGGTGCCGGCCGGTCGCGTTTCGTCGAACGGGGCGCGGGCGGGCTGGCGTCACCGCCGACGCGGTCGCCGCACGCGGGAAGTCCGATGCGTCGGGCCGGTCGGCGGACGAGCCCTGGACGATGCGCACCTCCACGTTGTCGTCCTCGCCGAGCACTTCGCGGGCGGACGCGACGAGGTCGTCCATGTAGTTCGACGCGATCCAGTTGCCGACGAAACGGTTGGACACGCGCACGTCGAGGCCGCGGTCGTGCAAGCGCAACTGCGCTACCTCGCCGAACCACGTGCGGTAGCGTGCGACCCCGATGCGATCGACCATGCGGGCGCGTATGTGAGACACCTTCTCGGTTGAAGATCTGTCCACGCGCAGACCCCTTGCGCACGACGAAGCTGGCGCCTCGCGGAAAGGTTTAGATTGTCTTGGGGGAACGCCGGATTGTCCGTTCCTCTTTCACGAGCGTCGCGGAATATACCACCGCCCCACGTCCGCTGCAACGACGAACTTGAGCCCAAGACGCGTCGAAAAACGTAACCCCTGATGTGGGAAGAGATGAGGGGCGAAAAAAAAAGTTGGTGCACAACTTATCCACCGCTTGTGCGCAAAACCCACAAAAACAAGCGTTTTTTCGCTGTTTTCTTCACGCACCGCCGCAACGCCCCCCCAAGCGAATCCACGCGCGGCGTTGGGCAACCGGTCTAAAACCCGCGCGTACATATAGTTGTCGCGCAGGCGTGTTGCGCGCATCGACCACGATGGTCTGCTGGCGCACGCCGGCCGCCTGGGCGTGCATCAGTGAACGCTCCAACAGCACCCCGCCCATCCCCCGCCGGCGCCAGCTCGGCACCACTCCCATGTACACCACTTCC
>JALSRY010000629.1 GCA_026984555.1 Phycisphaerae bacterium | reverse complement strand
ATGGCGGTCATCTTGGGAGTGTATCCGCGGGGCGAATCCGCATCGCGAAGGGCCTGTGGGTCTTGATGGCGCGCATCGCCGGGTGGGATCCGTTCTCGGGCGATCTTGATGACGATGGCGATGTGGACGAAACGGATTTCGCGTGGTTCGCCGGCTGCCTGGGGGGGCCGGGCAACGCAGACGCACCGCCGGCGTGCGAACCGGCGGATTTCGTGCGTTGCGACATGGACGAAGACGAGGACGTGGACGCCGCCGATGTCGCCCTCTTTCAACGGGCGTTTTCGGGCAGCCACTGAGCCCCGCGGCGCGGTCAGTCGATCTTGCGCAGCTCGATGGACTTGATGTACAGCCGTTCGCGGGTGACGTAGAACCGGAAATCCGAGCCGCCGTTCTCGCGGTTGGCAAAACGCGGATTCGTCAGCCGGAACGTATGCTGCTTGAGCTTGCCGGTGTCGTGGCGTGTGACGGTATCGCTGTTGGTATAGGCGCCGCTGAGCGCGGCGCGTGTGTCGTAGGAGTCGTACTGCAACTGGAAGGTGCCGGAGCCCTGGTCGAGGTAGGTGATCGTGAGCTCGGCGGTGCCGCGTGTGTCGAACCAGAACGGGTCGGCCAGCGTGAAGTAGATGTAGCGCGTGTCGAAATCCGGATCACTGGCGATATACCATTGGCCGGCGTGTTCGACGACGGCGTAGCGTCCGTCGCTCTGTTTGACGGGGTAGATGCCGGCGGTGGCGATCCGGCGGCCGTCGATCTTCAGCGACACGGTTCGGGCTCGGGCGAACTCCTTGCCGCGTTTCATGTCGGGGGGGCGCGACACCGGCTCGGGATGTTCGAGCGTGATATGCTCGGCGGGCACGGTACCGGCCTTGAAGTGCTTGACGTAGCGCCGGGTCAGGTCGATGTAGGTTCGGCCGTACTCGGCGCTTTCGCAGATGTCGGTGCCCTCGTGCATCTCGTCCCACGTTTCGACATGCACGATCCGGGCCTTGCTGCGCAGCACCTTGAGCCAGCTATAGCGATAGAAGTTGCCGTTTTCGCGGTAGCGGATCGGCGTATAACGCTCCGGGACGGCGGTGTCGTTGTAGCCTGGACCGACCGCGGCGATGCCGCGAATCAGGGGGCCGGCCAGCGACGAGCCCCACTGGTACGATGAATCGGTCTTCACGTTCCACGAGACCTCGCGGATGATGTAGGGTCGGACGCCGCCGAACTCCTCCGCGAAACGGCGATACACATAGTCAAACGCTTTCTGGTCGTACTTTTCGGCGAAGCCGGACGAGTAGAGCAACACGATGGGCCGGCCGTCGATGCAGGCCCAATGGCGGGGGTGGACGTTGCAGAAGAAGCTGCGGATGGTGCCGTAGAAGACTTCGCGTCCCTCGGGCGTGGTGAGGTCGGTGCCCCCCTTGTGTTTCGGCCCGAGCCGGACCGAATTGAGCAGCGAGGACGTGTCGTAGAACATGCCGACTTTCGGCGGTGTGCGACCGGCGGCGCGGATTTCGTCGAGCGCTTGCTGAAGCGGCGTCAGTCCCTTGACATACAGGCTGAACTCGGGGTCGTCGAAATTGCCCGGGGCGGCCCAGTAGACCGGCCAAACCATGTCGATGCCCGCGTCCATCACGTCGAGCATCTGCTTCTTGTGCCACGCCTTGCTGAGCATGCTGACCGATTGGGGATCCGGGAAGTGGTCGGTCAGGGCGTCGTCGGTATGGGCGTCGTCGTCGAAGAAATGCCGATCCGGCCAGCGGTACCAGTAGAAATAGGTCGTGCCGACGAGCTTGTCCGCGGCCGACCAGCTCTTGATCTGGGCGAGGGCGGCGGGGCCGGGCGGAGTGTAGCGGTTTGCGGCATACGCCGGCCCGGATGGTCCCGCCGGCTGCGCACAAGCGAGTGTTGCGGCGGCGCAGGCGAGCGCGGCCAACGGCACGATTCTCGTTGCGACGGTGTGGCTGAACGGACGAGGCATCGGGCGTCTCCCAAGGGTGAGTTGTCATCCGGCGGTCATGGTACATCAAGACAGGGGCGGCGGGCGGAACGCTCCTCCGGGGTTCCGCCCGAGGCGTGGCTTGAGCATGGATCCGCCACGCGCCGCCCAAGAATCGCACATCATGAAGACGTTGCCTTTCGATCCCGCGAGGGCAGGTCGGTCTTGCCGTTACCCCCGGCGCCGCACGAACGCCGCACGACCAGCTCGCAGCCGACCTGGATATGGCGTGCGGGTGCGTTGGGGTGCTTGATGCGCCAGCTCATGGTATCCACCGCGCACGCGGCCAGCTCGGCGATTGGTTGGCGCAAGGTCGTGAGGGGTACGGGTAGCGTACTGGCGAAGGGCAGGTCGTCAATGCTCACGAGCCGTACATCCTCCGGGATTCGCACGCCGTGCATCGCCAGGTGGTGCATCAGGGAACGGGCGTAGCAATCGCTGACGCAGATGATTCCGTCGGGGATGTGGCGACGAAGCATGTCGGGGACATAATCGGCGTGCCGCTCGGGGTTGCAGGGGTGTACGTGACTGGGTGCCGGCTCGATGCCGTGGGTCCGCAGGGCGTCCTGGTAGCCCACGACCCGGGCTTGCGCGGTGCTGGCCAGCCACTCGTTGTCCATGAAATGGATGTTGCGGCAGCCCAACGTGAGCAGATGGTTGGTGACGACGAAGCCGGCGTGGCGGTTGTCGATGCCGACCAGGTCGAGGTTGCTGCGTTGGGGGTACGCGCAGATATCGCGGTCGAGCAGAACCACGGGGATGCCGGCTTCAGCGAGTCGCCTGACGATACGCTGGTTGACGTGCATCTGCTCGGCGGAGAGCTCGAGGGCGATGAAGAAGACGCCTTCGACCTCGCGCGCGATGAACTGTTCGCAGAAAGCCTCCGCACGCTCGATATCGCTGCCGCCGTTGGGAACGCTTCCGAAGAGCATCGCGTGGCTGCGGGAGTCAGCGTGCTGGGCGATTTCGGCGCAGAACTGCGCACAGATGCCGGATTCGGCGTGGGGCAGGATGATGCCGAAGAGCTCGCGAGTGTTGCGGCGGACGGTGCGGACGTAGGTTCCGGCGCCGGGTCGTCGCACGAGGAGTCCTTCGCGTTCGAGGTCGCGCAGGGCCCGTGCGACGGTGGGGCGAGATACGTTAAAGCGTTGCCCGAGTTCGAGTTCTGGCGGGATTCTCTCGCCGGCGGCGTATTCGCCTTGCCTGATGGCTTGGGAGATTCGCTCGTAGATCAGGCGGTGTTTCGGGATACCGGGTGCGGCCATCGAACGCCTCCAGGGGGTGACGGCAATTGCGGTTGGTCCTGCCAAGGCGCCATCACCGCATCGAATATACCTGATTGCAACAGATATGTCAACATGATGTAATTACTAATCTGGGTTTGAAACGCGGCTGCAGGGGGTGTTTCGGAGCGATTTGTTTCGTCGAGTGGGGAGGATCGCGCGGGGCTGTGTCGCGGTTCTGGCTGAAATGCGTGGGGTTTGTGCGCGTTTTCTACCATTCGGAGCGTTTGCGGGGTGGGCCGGGTGGCGGAAATCCGGCAGGTAGACCAGTCAATTACCGATTTTTTGTTTTGCTATTGCATTTGCAGGGCGTTTCGATTAGGCTCGAAATACAAGGCGGCGGCGTGCGCCGGTCGCGTGGTGTTTCCAGGTCTGCCCGCGGGGATCGTCGCGTTGCCGACACGCCGAGAACGGACGCGTTGGAGCGTTTGCATCGCCCGTCCCGAGGTCAAGGAGACCAGTCGTGCTACGAGCCGTCCTGTTTTCGCGGCGTCGGCTGTCGATCCATCGTCGACGATCTGGTTTTACGCTCATCGAGTTGCTGGTCGTCGTCGCCATCATTGCCTTGCTGATCTCGATTCTTCTCCCCTCCCTGTCTCGCGCCCGCGAAAAAGCGAAGCTGACCGTTTGCCAAGCGAACATCAAGGAAGTCGGCACGTTGATCGGCCTCTACCGCGCCGATTACCAGGGGTTTGTGCCGATCATGTACAACTACTATGCCTACGGGCACGGGGAGTGGGACGCGCCGGCGCGGGCCTGCTGGCTTTCGGTGGCGTTGCGCGATTATCACCCCGGTACGCAGGGGTTGAAGAACATCTACGGCGACCACGGCAACTACGATCCCGACGAGGTTTGGTACCCCGAAACGGGCAAGCTGCGGGAATACGAGGACAAGGTGTTGCCGGAGTTCTGGGTCTGCCCGTTCGCACGGGGGGATGGGGAAGGCCGGGTCTACACGGACCAGGAGCAGTTTTTCGCGTATTACGAGTGGGAAGGCCGGCACGAGCACTACCAGACGTTCATGTGGCCGGGGATGAAGAAAGAGGTGCCACCCGGTGGGCGCCCGTGGCCCGGGAGCGGCCCGACCGACAAACGCGGGCGGCTCAAGTATGCGGAGATCAACTGGAACCGTTTGCCGATGCGCGGCGATCCGTCGGACGCGCGTTACAAGAACCGCTGGAACCGGCAGTGGCAGCTCAAGGACGTGCGCGACCTGGATGCCAGTTCGTTCGCGGAAGTTGTTTCGGTTTTTTGTGCCCAAGGCGAGCACATCGTTTTTCCCAACCCGTCGTTGCGCAAGTACTCGCGTGTCAATGTCGGGAACCATTCGAACGGTTCCGCGGGTGGAACCAACGCCCTGTTCATCGATGGGCATGTCGAGTGGGTCGAGGGAACACGGATCGGGTGGCCGTAGGAAAGGATGCCGCGCGTTCCGGGGGCGCGCTGACCCGTCGGAATCGTGACGGGAACGGCGTGGGCCGGTTCGCGGCTCGGGCGTTCGCTGCGTGGTGAGCGCGGCGCGGATGTCGGCGCCGGCAAGCCCACGGGGGACGCGATCGGGGAATTGACCGCCGTCACGCGAGCGCGGCAAGGGGCTGCGTCGCGACGGCGCGGACGTATGCAACACGCAAGAGGAGGATGGGAAATGAGGATTCGAGCATACCTGGCGGTATCCGCGTTGCTGATTGCGACGGCGGGCGCGGCTTGGGGGCAGAACATGTTGCCGAACGGCGGTTTCGAGGCGAGTCCGAACGGCACACAGGTGACGGGGCAGGACTACATCGACACGACGACGTTTCCCGGCTGGCGGGTTTTCGCCGTGGGCGGGTTTGGTTCGACGTACACGGTGACGGGGGCCGCGGCGCGCAGCGGCGCAGTGGGGATGGAGATGGCCTACGACATCGCCGGGGCGGACTCGGCGCTGGACATGGACGATCCATCCCTGCGGCTGAACATTCCGACCGAGCAGCGGATCTACAAGCAGCTCGTGGACGTGCGTGACGGGGGCGTTTATGGGGGCTCGCCGTCGTTCGTGGCCGGGTTCCAGTTTCCGACGATCGGTTATTCGCACGGCATCGACCCGCAGGCCAACTGGGAGACCATGGGGCTGACCGGTCGCTCCGACGGGCAGGGGACGCTCAGCGTGCGTTACGACATGAACCCCGGCGGTGGCGTGAACAAGTCGGTCTATATCGACAACGCCCGCGTGGTTGACGTGACCCACGCCGACCGCATGGTCAACGGCGGGTTCGAGAACTCGGACACGCGACCGATCAACTGGCGTTTCTTCGCCGTGGCCGGCGCGACGGGTTCGGCCACGATCACCAACGACGCCGCCAGCGGTAGCAATGCGGTGGTGTTGGAGCGGACGGCGGCGGCGGGTGATAGCGGCCTGGACCTCTGGGACGACCGCGTGGCGACGCTCGGCGGGGAAACGTTGCACATCACGTTCAAGGCCAAGAAGGAGTGGGGCGACAACGCGATGCTGCGGCTCACGCTGGCCGCGTGGGACGATCTGGGCAATTTCCAGGGTGACCTGGTGAACTACCTGGCAGCGGGTGGCGACGGTGCCTTCGACACCTACTCGCTGGACGTTCCGCTGTACGGCAATACCGCTTCGGTTTCGCTGGCGTTCCGGGTCATGGATGCGAACCATGCGCCAACGGTCGGGGCGTTCACGATCGACGACGTGGTGCTGATGCCCGAGCCGGCCAGCCTGATGCTGCTGGGGCTGGGGCTCCTGGCGGCGTTTCGCCGGCGCTAGACCGTGGCGTATCCCGTCGATTCGCCTATCGACCGATTTCGGCTGCGCCGGGTGCGATTCCCGGCGTAGCCTTTGCCCGCCTTCGCGGTTGGGCGGCTGTCAGAGCGAGGTCCAGGAAAGAAGTGCGCGTAAAGGAGGCACTCCATGCTGTTCTCATCTCGACGATTTCAGACAAGGTACGCCGGCCGGGCGAGGTGTCTCGGTGCCGCGGTGGTGCTGGGCGTGTTGCTGGGTGGTGTAACGGTGTCGCCGGCGTTGGCCGACGGAGGTCCTCCCTGGTGGGTTGCGGTTACGCTGGGTGCCGAGAACCAGTCGATGGGGCTGGGCCAGGTGGAGTATCCGCCGGATGGTCTCACCGCGCCGGACACGATCGGGGGGCAGGCGTGTCGCAAGTTGCTGGCCAACGGTAGCGGCTCGAAATACCTCTACCTGGAGGTTGACGACGCCTACTATCACGGTGCCGGGCCTGGCGTGACGGTCGCCGTGCATTACTACAGCGCCAACAACGTCACGTTCTGGATCGAGTATGACGCCGCGGACGGCGACAGCTACAAGGTTTCCACGACCCGCAACACGGGCTCGTCGGGGGTGTGGAAGAAGGCGTTGTTCTGGTTGCCCGACCCGGCGTTTACGGGTGGCCAGAACGCGGGGGCCGACCTGCGCATCGCCACCCACGACGAAAACAGCGACTTCTACATCGCGGGGATCGCGTTGGCCCGGCCGCTGGGCCCCTACGTGGCGGGTGACGACGATGCCGATTTCACGGGCGAGACGTTTTCCGCAAACGACAAGCTGGTTACAACAACCTACTTCTACTGGTACGACGCCTACAGTCACCGGCATCTCGTCAACGGGGACGGAAGCGACGCGCTGACCGACCACCCGGCGCTGGAGCCGAACACGCTCTCCTGTGCGTACCTCGACGATCCCAACGGCCCGCAGGTTTCGGCGGATGAGAGCTGGGAGGCGATCGAGTGGCACAAACGCCAGATGCTGGACATGACCGACGCCGAGCTCGATATCGCGATGCCGGTCTACTGGGGTGGCACCGACGAGCTGCTCTGGTCGTCCGAGGGGGTTGGCCGGATGGTCCAGGCGCTCGATGAGCTGACGGCCGAGGGACACAACCCGCCGAAGATCGGCATGTTCTACGACACGACCACGCTTCAGCAGGCCGACGACATTTTCAACATTCGCAACGAGAAGGCGGACCTGACCACCGCCGACGGTCGCAACTTCTTCATCAAGCAGATCATCGACTTTTTCTCGCTGGTCCCGCCGAAATACTGGGCCCGGATCGACGGCAAGCCGGTGATTTTCCTCTACTCGGCCAATTACGCCGCCGCCTACGACCAGTCAGCGTTCACGGAACTCGACGCGCGTTTCGCCGCCGCGTTCGGAGGCCTGACGCCTTATGTCGTTCGCGAAACGTCCTGGAGCGGCGTGACCACCGACAGCGAGTATCGCTGGGGCGCTGCGCTCGCGGGGCCGCAGGTTTACGACACGGCGGCGGTCGGCCCGGGTTTCGACAACTCGGCCGTTCCGGGCGGTGGGCTCTACCGCGACCGCAGCGGCGGCGCCACCTACACCGCCGACTGGGCCACGATCCTGGCCACGTACACGGGGAACCTGGTCCACGTCGAGACGTGGAGCGAGTTTCACGAGGCGACCGAGATTGCCGCGTCGCAGGAATACGGGCGGCAGTACATCGACCTGACCCAGCAGTACGCGGCGATGTTCAAGGGTACCTGGGGCGGCACCGACAACGCGATCGTGATCGACAACACGATCCCCTCGCAGATGTACGCCGGGGACACGGAGATCGTTTCGGTGACGGTCAAGAACACCGGCACCAGCACCTGGAGCGAGGCCGACACGTTCCGCCTCGGCGCGGTGGATGATTCCGATCCGTTCTATTCCGGCAATCGCGTGCAGTTGCCCGCGGGCGTGACGGTGGCTCCCGGCGAGACCTACACCTTCGAGTTCACGATGACGGCGCCCGCGACGGCCGGCGATTACACGACCGACTGGCAGATGGTCCACGATGCCGCGGGCTGGTTCGGTGAGATGCACCGCGAGACGGTCAGCGTTTCGAGCGGCATGCCCGAGTGCAACCCGCCCGTCGACGACCAGCTCGTCGTCAACCCCGAGTTCGCCGGTGGGGGTGGCAGCCGGAGCGGTTCTGTGACCGGGACCGTGCCGGCCGGCTGGCGGGCGGTTGCCGGCGGTGCCGCCGGCGGCGACGTCACGCTCGAGCCGCTTGCCGCGGACGAGCTTTATCCCGGAAGCCCACCGGTCAACGCCGTCTACTGGCACGCCTGGGCTGATCCGAACGGCGGGGGGAGCGGCGGGACC
>JALSRY010000628.1 GCA_026984555.1 Phycisphaerae bacterium | reverse complement strand
AGTGACCAGCGGCGGTACCGCGACATGGAGCTACCAGGGGATCGCCATTCAGTACGGCGAGGACTTTGACTGCGGCGACATCGTGGAAATCTCGGTGGTGCAGGTCGTCAATACCGACGGTACGACCGGCTTTGACAATCGTGTGCGGATCCTGCCGGGGCGCTAGCCCGGCGGGCAAGAGCGAGGTGCACGGAGTGCGACGAAAGACGATGCGAATGGGTTTGGTTCTGGCGGCGACGCTCGTGTCCGCCACGGTGGGGTGCGTCGGCCTGACCGATCTTCTCAACCCCACGTTCCTGGCCGCGCTGTCACCCGGTGGCGGCGTGGCGGATGCTCCGGGCGAAGCCCCGCTCGTGGTGCTGGAGGTCGAGAACGGCACGAGCCATGTCGTCGAGTACCGGTTGACCTGGCGCGATAGCGAGGGCGACATCTCCGAACGAACCGGGACGCTCGCCGCCGGCGGGAAATACGCCGAGGCGGTGATATGCCCCGTGCAGGAGATGACCCTGGGAGACGTGAGCAACCTGAACGCGACCTCCGCGGTGGTCCGCCTGGGCGATGGGAGCGTGCTGGCCCCGTTCGTCGAGGTCGAACCGTTTGGGGTGCTGCTTCAGGATGGCATCAATTACAACTGCGGCGACGTGGTGACCTTCCGGGTGTTGCCCTCACAGGCGACCGCCTCGGGCTACCAGATATTCGCCTTCATTCGCCGTGCCGGTGCTTCGGGCACGGACGGCACCGGCGGATCGACCACCGGCGGAGACGGAACCACGCCCTAGGGTGTGGCACATGTGAGGATCGCGTGAGCACGGCTCGGCACTGGCAATACACAGGTGAACGATGAGACGATTGCGTGGTTTGGCAGCGGTGGTGGCGGGGACCGGCTTGGGCTTGTTGCTCGGCGGGTGTCCCACGAACCAGCCGTTGGAGTTCATCACCGGCGGAACCGGAAACCAGTCGCAACTGGGTACGCAGGCCTCGGTCCGCGTACTCTCGCCGACGGCGGACATGTCGATCACCGGCGGGACGCCGATCGAGGTGAACTGGAACGTCGTTGCGACGACCAACTTCGCATCGGTCGACGTGATTTTCGACCTCGACGACAACCCTTCCAACGGAAACGAGATCATTGGTGTGCAGGGGCTCGGAATCACCGACTCGAACACCGTGCTCGATACGACGCCGTTGGATGCCGGGACGTATTTCGTCGGCGTGGTGCTGCGGGAGCAGAACGAAGTGGCGGCGTTCGACTATGCCGCCGGCCGGATCATCGTAAACCAGCAGGCCCGCTTCTTTTTCACCGCGCCGCGCAACAACTTCGTTTTCGACCGCTCGCCGCTGATCACACCGCAGTTCAACGTGGCGTGGGAAGTTCACGACCCGGACAGCACCGTGTCGATTCAGATCTTCCTCGATCCGGACGATGTGCCCAACGGCAATGAAATCCTGTTGCGGGAAAGCAACAACCAGACCGGCGATAGCTTCCAATTCAACCTGCCGACGTCGCTATTCGAACCCGGCACCTATCGCATCCTGGCGGTCGTGTCCGACGGCACGACCACCGCGGAGTTCTACGCGCCGGCGTCGATCCGGCTGCGCGCACGGCTGGCCGGCATCGTGGACCTCCGTGACCTCGGAACCCCCGACGGCGGGATCTCCGGCGCGATCTTCGAAGGCGTCAACCCGCGAGACAACCTGGGCAGCTTCGTCGGCAGTGCGCAGGATCTTGATGGTGACGGTTTCGGAGACTTCGTTTGTGTGGCGCAGTTCGGCAAGTCGGGTTACGCT
>JALSRY010000627.1 GCA_026984555.1 Phycisphaerae bacterium | reverse complement strand
GCCCGCGCGCAAAGGTAACAGTAACGCTGCCACGAGCGCAGTTGGCGATTGAAAGGCGGACGATGGCGACGGATCATCTCCGCCTCGACCAGGAGTGCTTCGAGCTCGCATCCCGCGATGCGTACTGCAACGCGAGCGATGCGACCGGGCCAGCCCTCGTAGAACCCCCCCGCCGCCGATCCACGCAGGTGCGCCGCAACGCGCGTGCGCACATTCTTGGCCTTGCCCACGTAGAGCAAGCGTCCGCCAACGTCGAAAAACGCGTAGGTTCCGAACGTGGCCGGCATATCGCGTCGTTGTTCGATTGCGAAAACGAAGACGCGGCCTCGCGTAGCGCCCAACACCTCGAAGACGCGGCCCGAAGCATGCGCTCCCACACGCCCGCGCGCCGTATCACTGCGAACCGACTCGGGTACCACCCGCACCTGGCGCATCGCGAGCTTGAGGAGGACGTCCGGCCGCAGCGCCCGCAACACGCCGGCCAGATCGAGCCCACGCAGCGTGGAGGCCGGAGCCGCCCCCGTCAAACGAAACAGGGCATAGGCTCCCAGCGGAAGTTCCATCACCATTCGGCGGGCCTCGTCGCAAATCTCCGCGCGTGACCGCGCGCTCACGTCCATCGCGGCCACCACCATCGGCCGTACACGATGCGGCACGAACCGCCACGACAACCCCGCCGCGTCCACTCGTCCCACCACCACCCCCTTCGGTTCGCCACGCTCGGCGAACGTCACCCGCTCGGTCGAGCCGGCATACACGATCGGCGGCCCGTCCTCGTGCGGCGATTCGAGCACCTGGTGCCGGTGGATATGACCGGCGGCCACATAATCGAACTCCGCCGGCACCGCGTCGCGATTCACGACATCCGCCCCGCTGCGAAAGCGATACCCCGCCGGCCCGCAACGCGCCGACTCGAACGCCTGGTGCACCGCGAGGATGTTCACGTCCGCCCGTGCCGCCGGCCAGTTGGTCGCCCGCAGCGCCTCCCCGAATGTCCCCGCGGCCTGTTTGCGGATGCACGGTACGGCCGCCACCGCGACGCGCGTGTCACCCAAGCGGAACACCAGCGTGACGGGTTGTGCCACGACATGGAGATTCGGATGCGAGAACAGGAGCGAATCCGGCAAGATGCAACCTTCGTGGTTACCGGGCACAACCACGACCGGCACGCCGCGACAGGCGATCTCGAACAGCGGAGAAACCGCGGCGGCCAGCGCCGCCTGGTTCGGCCGGGGACGATCGAACAGATCCCCCGCGTGAATCACGAGATCCACCTCACCACGCAGCGCCGGGGCGAGCCCTTGCCGGTACCCCGCGATGATCTCGTCTCCACGCCGCGGGCGATCGGTGCGCGGCCGTGCGGGCAGATCGACTCCGATGTGCGAATCGGCCAGATGCAGAAATGAAAACCCGCGCGTCATGGCGGCGAATATACCCCGACCACCTGCCGGCGAAAAGACCATGTTCGGGACATGTTCGCATCGCGCCGGCGAAACGCCGCGCCGTGGCTTGTTTCCCGTGGCCTCGACCCCCGGCGCGTTGCACGGCGTCGGCACACCTAAACCACCCCCGCGAATCGACCGATAGCAGTAACGGTCGCAATCCGGCCTTGTGGCGTGCCCGAAATGCGCCCCCAGATCAGATGGAGGAGCGGCGTGGTTCCCCGCATATGCGTATACAAAGCCCATGACGTAACCGAGCAAATGCTTCCCGGGCTCAAGCTCATCAACCGTGTGGACGACCGCGCCGAGCTGCTGACCGCAATCCAGTCGTGCAACCCCGAAGCGATCATCATCGACC
>JALSRY010000626.1 GCA_026984555.1 Phycisphaerae bacterium | reverse complement strand
AGGCGTCGTGTCCGGCCTGGTCGCGAATGTTGTAGTTGTCCACGGCTTTGCCGAGGTCCATCTCCGTCACGGTCACGTCGTGTACGATCAACCGCATCGACTCGTATGGCTCCGCGTCATGGTTGGGGACGTACCACCCGTCGGTGTCGGGGTCGTAGATCGGCGCGGGGATGTCGGCCGGGGTGAGGGTGACGGCCGGCGGCAGCGGGTTGTGCTGGCTGGTGACGGCGAACGCCGCCCCGTTTTCCGGCTTGTACTGGAGGATCGTCGTGCGGGCGACCTCCTCGACGGCGACATTGGACAGCGTTACCCAGTCACCGATCTGCACGTGGTCGTAGAGGTCGCCGAAAGTCCAGTCGCGCACCTGCACACCGCCCCAGCCGTCGGAGCTGTTGGGATCGACGAGGATCAGTCTTGGCAGGAAACGGTCGGACTTGGCGATGCAGACACCGCCGGCGCAATCCACGATCGCGCCGTCGAAGATGCTCAGGTCGCCGTCGCTGGTGTTGGATTGGATTTGGCGGATCGTGAGCGGGTCGGCGTTCGCCGCTGTCGCCAACAGGATCATCAGCCATCCCCCCGCGCTTCTCATGTTCCTCCACGGCCGGTACGCGCCCATGCTAACTCCTCGGTTTCGATCGCGATGCTTTCCCCACAAACAAAACACACTCCCCCGCTCCCGCTGGTTCAAACCGGGGCGCTGCGGCCGGCCTCACACCCCAAGGGGTGGCCGCAGGCCCCGCGCTACTACACAGGCGAGCGGTGAACAGCGCACGACACGGCAGGCTGGACGGTGCCTAGTAGCCGACGACGGGGTACGGGTACCAGTTCCGATCGTCCCGCGGGGGCACCTCCAGGTCGGGATCCCATTCGTTTTTCCAGACGCTTTCCTGCCATTTGGCGTGGCCGTCGGCGAGCAGCAGGTTTCCTCCCAGTCGGCTCCCGCCGCGTGGATGCCGGGCCGCGAAGGCCTTCGGATAGCTGCCGCAGTACCGGCCGGCGCTGCGGTTGATGCGCTGGCCGTCGTAGCCTTTGTCCGGGTCGAGCAACTGGTCGAAAAGCACGATGACCATTGCCGGGGTGCGAATCTTGCTCGTATCGAGGAACGAGGGCATGGGGTACCCGATGCCGCCGGGTGGGGCCCACGCGTTGCGGTCGAGTTCGAGGCAGGAGTTCATCGCATAGCTGAACCACCCGGTGCGTTCGGGCCGGTAGCTGTACGTGCGCCGGCCGTCCAGTGGCCGTCCGAACGGGCACTGGAAAAACGTGGTCTGGTCCGGGCGCTGGTACAGGGGGTGGTCTCGCCAGGGTTTCATGCCCAGCATCGGCGGGAGGACATCGACCCAGCCGAACCAGTCGGCGAGGTCCTCGCGGGTGATGTGGGGGTCGTGGAGATCGCGCGGGCCGCGGTCGAGGCCGTCGCAATGGGGCCAATAGGCACGGTTCTCGTTGGCATAACAGGCAAACGCGATGCCCCATTGGCGCAAACGGGACGCACAGGTGGTTTCCTTGGCGCGGTCGCGGGCCGCTCCGAGCGCAGGCAGCATGATGCCCAAGAGCATCGCGACGACCGCGACGACCACGAGCAGCTCGATGAGCGTAAAGGCGGCTCCGCGGGCAGTGTCCCGCTGGGGCTGTCTCCAGCGATATGCTTGGCTGAGCATATCGACCATCCAAAAAAAAACGCACCACCCGGACACGGGCAGAACGCCCGCATCAGCTTCCGGTTGCGCAGTTTATCCACTCCGCTCGCCCCCGTGCAAGCCCCCCCTTCCCGTTTTCCCGGGCGCGCGATCGGGCTC
>JALSRY010000625.1 GCA_026984555.1 Phycisphaerae bacterium | reverse complement strand
GATCGGGCCGTCGTCGAGGCGGGCGGCTGGATCTGGTCGGCATCATCGAACGCCTTGGCTCTGACGCTGCCGGCGGCCAGCGGCTCCGGATGCTCGCCGGAAGCCGCGATGCGATCGGGAACCGGTGACCGGGCGACGACCGGACCGGCCTCGACCTCCGGTTCGGACGCCGGACGCTCCGGCGAGGCTCCGCGGACTCGCGCGGGAGCGGCGATTCTCGCGGGGGCGGGACGAGCAGGCACCCCCGCGCCGGCAGCATCCCGCTGCGCCGGGGCGAGCCGACGCACGTTGGTCGCGGACTGCGGTTCCGTGGCGGGTTGGTAGAGCGTACGCCCGGCAACCAGCCCCACGAGAATGAGTGCCGCCGAAGCGCTGATGCGCGTCACCATGCGGATGAGGCGGGCCCGTCGCAGGGAAGCCGTGGCGTCGCGCCGCGGACTGCCGCGAAAAGCTCCCGCCAGATCCTCGGGGCTACGCAGCCGGGGCAGCTCGTCGAGCTGTCGCGAAACCTCCCGCAACTCCGCGAGCATCTCGCGCGCCGCCGGCGATTCGCGCAACAACCGCTCGATCGCGCGTGTCCGCTGCGGATCCAGGGCGCCATCAAGATACGCCGACAGGTCGGCACCCAGGTTGTCGGGATCAACCGGCGTCACGTTCGGATTCCTCCGGGTCTTGGAGCATCTGGCGGAGCAACGCGCGGCCCCGAAAGATGCGACTCTTGACCGTTCCCAGCGGAAGCTCGAGCACTTCCGCGATTTCCGCGTAATCAAGACCTTCGATGTCGCGAAGCACCACCGGCGCACGAAACTCGTCGTCCAGCCGATCGAGCGCTCCCTGCACACGCTGGTGCAGTTCCCACTTCTCCACGCGCCGATGCGGGTCGGTGTCCGTCACCTGCGCCGGCGGGTCGTGCGGTGCTGTCGTACCGCTCAGCGAATAACCGCCGCGGCGGCGTGCCGATCGGCGTTGGGACAACGCGAGGTTGACCGCGATCCGATAGAGCCATGTGTAAAACCGGGCTTGGACCTCGAACCGCGGCAACGCTTCGTACGCCTTCATGAACGCCGTCTGCGTCAGATCGAGTGCGTCGGCATGATTGTGGCACATCCGATAACATGTGTTGTAGACGCGATCCTGGTATTGGGCCACGAGTTCCGCAAATGCCGATCGATCGCCGGCCTTCGCTCGCCGGACCAGTTCCGTTTCCGCCGAATTGTCGGCATTCGCTCGTTTCACACCTGTTCCGACATGCCGTTAGACGTTCGTGATCGACGTTAGTTCCCGTCCCTTGCGCGTCTGATAACCGCGGTACCCGGGCATCGGGAGAAAGCGGCGGGCGTCATCCTCCGCGGCCCGGCGGCGCGTCCGCCACCGTGAACCACGCCGTATCATACCCGCCTGACACGAGGTGTGGCGTGGCCATGCCGAGCCGGATGCCGGCCAGGCCCCCGCCGCAGTGGTGCCGGCCGACCCCTTCCGTGCGACGGGCGCGAGAGGATCGTAATCCCGCTTTCGGGCGAACGGCGCGGCGCCCCGATGCGGGGATTGTCAGATGCGGCGGAAGATCAGCGAGGCGTTGTGCCCGCCGAAGCCGAAGGAATTGTTCATCGCGCACTTGACGCGCGCGTCGCGGGCGACGTTGGGCACGTAGTCCAAGTCGCAATCCGGGTCGGGGGTATCGTAGTTGATGGTGGGGGGGATGGTGTTGTGTTCGATGGCCTTGACGCACACGACCGCTTCGATGCCGCCGCTGGCGCCGAGCGTGTGGCCGATGGCGCTCTTGGTACTGCTGATGGCGACCTTGTCG
>JALSRY010000624.1 GCA_026984555.1 Phycisphaerae bacterium | reverse complement strand
GCAAGCACCATGTACGTCGCGCCGAACAGCGTGTCGGGCCGCGTCGTGAAAACGCGGATCACGTCGTCGGGGTGCTCCTCGAGCGTGAAGTTGACGTAGGCTCCCTCGCTGCGACCGATCCAGTTGCGCTGCATGAGCTTGATCGGCTCGGGCCAGTCCAGCTCGTCGAGGTCGGCCAGCAGCCGGTCGGCGTACTCGGTGATGCGCAGCATCCACTGCTTCATCGGCCGGCGATAGACGGGGTGGTTGCCACGATCGCTGCGACCTTCGTTGGTGACCTCCTCGTTGGAGAGCACCGTGCCCAGCGCGGGGCACCAGTTCACCGGCACCTCGGCCAGGTACGCCAACCGGTGGGCATCGCGGTACTGCTCGATCGCCCGCTGGCCCTGGGCCTTGACGTCCGGCGGGATGGGCAACTCGTCGATCGGGCGGGCCGCGCCGACCACCGCGCGACCGGCGGCGTCGGTCCAACGGTGCTCGGGGTCGTACCAGCTATTGAAAATCTGGAGGAAAATCCACTGCGTCCACTTGTAATAAGCCGGGTCGCACGTGGCGATCTCGCGATCCCAGTCGTACCCCAGCCCGATGATGCCCATCTGCCGCTTGTACGTGTCGATGTTTTTCTGTGTCGTGATCCGCGGATGCACGCCGGTCTCGACGGCGTATTGCTCCGCCGGCAGACCGAAGGCGTCCCAACCCATCGGGTGCAGGACGTTCTGGCCGCGCATGCGGCGATAGCGCGCGATGATGTCCGAAGCGATGTAGCCAAGCGGATGGCCGACATGCAGCCCGGCTCCCGACGGATAGGGAAAAAAGTCGAGCACGTAGAACTTCGGACGCTCGCTACCCGGCTCCCCGGGGTTGGCGGCGCGAAACGCCCCGCGCTGCGACCAGGTTTTCTGCCACTTGGGTTCGATTTCCCGATAGGCGTACGTGTCACTGCTCATGGAACTATCGCCTCGTGCGCGCCCGCGATCGGTCGGCCCCGTCGCGTGCTGTCGGGCGGATCGAAGCCGAAGCCCCACCGCCTCGGCCGGTGATCCCGAAACGCCATCAGTTCCCGGTTTTCTTCGGCGACGGGACGAATCCGGTTCGCTTGCAGATGTTGTCCGCGTCGAACCACGACGACTGGAAGGCAAAATACTTGGAACGCACGACCTGGAGCTCGATCTTGTCGATCATGGACTCGAAATCGCCCCGGTAAATCGGCTCGACTTCGAGCGGTTCGGCCAGTACCCACTTGCCGCTCGTCGCGACCGGCACGACCACCACGCGGTGCCCTCCTTCGGGCGCCGGCTGCTCGACGGCCTCGAAAACGCGTTTGTGCAGGCTCTCGGAGCGCCCGATGTTCGGGATGAACGTGGGCCAGCGACCGAACCGTTTGGGCTCGAAGGGTTCGAGCTCGCGCAGGTAGCGTCTGGCAACCGAGGCGGCCGGCCCACTCGTGGGCTGATCCTCGCCCTCGCCCAGCAACGCCCGCAACTCCTTGTCGCCCTTGACAGCCTCCTTGAGCCCGACCTCGCGGGCGCGGGCGGCGAGTTTCTCCGCCAGCGTGCGGGCCATCTCGAACGCCTTGATCCGCTTGACGTTCGCAACCACCTGGTCGCGCACCTCGTCGAGCGAGGCGGGCGGACCGGCCGGAGCCACCTGCACCACCCGAAACACATACGCCTGGTACGGAGCCGGTCGCGGCTGGCCCGGCACCCGACGCTTGCGAATCACCACCGGGCCGGGCTCTCCCAGGTGCAACACCGGAACCGGGTCGTCTTTCTCCGCTTCCACCAGCCCCTCGACGCGAAATGCCAGATCGAT
>JALSRY010000623.1 GCA_026984555.1 Phycisphaerae bacterium | reverse complement strand
ATGCGGATGTCTTGCGTTTCGCCGGCGAGTTGGGCCAACGTGAAGCGCATCGCGTCGGTGCCGTACATGTCGATGATGTCGTTGGGATCGACGCCGTTGTTGAGTGATTTGCTCATGCGCCGACCTTGGCCGTCCTGGATCGTGGGGTGGATCGTGACGTGCGAGAAGGGGACGCGACCGATGTTGTACAGCCCGGTCATCACCATCCGCGCGACCCAGAGCGAGATGATGTCGCGGGCGGTCGAGAGCACGTTGGTCGGGTAGAAGTAGTCGAGGTCGCCGGGAGACACGCCCGGGCCCTTCCCCGCGGGCCAACCGAACGTGCTGTGCGGCCAGAGCGCCGAGCTGAACCACGTATCGAGCACATCGGGATCGCGCTCGAAACCGTCGGCTTCCAGGCGCTGCGCGATGCTGCACTGGTCCGCCGGCCACGAGCCCTGTGGGTCGCGCAGGCAAACGAACCATTCCAGCGTCTGTTCGGGGTCCATCCGTTGCAAACGCTCGTGCGAGGCGGCATCACCCCAGACGAAGCTCCCCCCGTCTTCCGTGACGACACGCACGCAGCAGTTGTGGTCGGCACCGGCGGCGACGAGCGCCGCGCCGTCTCCTTCGAGCAACGCGCCCAGCTCCGCCACGCTCATCGTCTTGTGCCACACGGGGATGCGGTGGCCCCACCAGAGTTGCCGGCTGATACACCAGTCGCGCCGTTCTCCCAACCAGTCGAGGTAGGTCTTGGCGAAGCGCTGCGGGAAGAACCGCACGCGACCGTCGCGGACCGCTTCCATCGCCGGTTCGGCCAGCTTGCCCATCCGCACGAACCACTGCTCGGACAGCATCGGCTCGATCGGCGTCTTGCTGCGGTCGCTGTGGCCGACTTCGTGCTGGTAGGGCTGGATCTCGCCCATCAGGCCGATCGCTTCCAGATCGGCCACGACCTGCTTGCGGGCCTGCTCGCAACTCAACCCCTTGTACGACCCGCCGATGTCGTTGATCCGCCCATCGGGCGAGAGGATGTTGATGATCGCGAGACCGTGACGTTGCCCACAGGCGTAGTCGTTGGGATCGTGCCCCGGGGTGACCTTCACGCAACCCGTGCCGAATTCGCGCTTGACCAGCAGCCCGTCGCCGATGACCGGAATCGGACGGTTCATCAGCGGCAGCAACACGAACTTGCCGATCAAATGCTGGTAACGCTCGTCCTCGGGATGAACCGCGACCGCCGTATCGCCGAGCATCGTTTCGGGCCGGGTGGTGGCGCAGACGAGGTAGTCGCGGCCGAGTCGGGCACCGGGTGCCGTGGCGCGGCGGATGGCCTGCTCGGCGAGCGCGCGATCCACCGGCTCCATCCCCGTGTCCGTGCCGGTGGTCGTCGTTTCCAGCACCGGGTAACGGATGTGCCACAGGTTGCTCTTGACCGTCTCGTGATAGACCTCGTCATCGGCGACCGCCGTCTGGAGCTGCGTGTCCCAGTTCACCAGTCGCAGGCCGCGGTAGATCAGCCCGTCTTTGAAGAAGCGGAAGAACGTCTCGTACACCGCGCGGGCGCATACCTCGTCGAGCGTGAAACGCGTGCGCTGCCAGTCGCAGGAGCAGCCCATCCGGCGAAGCTGGTTGATGATGCGGGTATTGTACTCCTCTTTCCATTCCCAGATTTTCGCGACCAGACCCTCCCGCCCGATCTCGTGCCGGGTCTTGCCCTCCTCCTGCCGCAAGCGCTTCTCGACCACCGCCTGCGTAGCGATGCCGGCGTGGTCCGTCCCCGGCAACCAGCAGGCGTTATAGCCGCGCATCCGCGCCCGGCGGATGAGAATG
>JALSRY010000622.1 GCA_026984555.1 Phycisphaerae bacterium | reverse complement strand
ATCCGCAGGCGGGGAATGGCCGTAGACGGTGGAGAGACGCCCGATGGTGACGGCTCGACAGGAACTGCTCGATCAATCGCTGGCGCCGATTTGCGAGAAGGTGGCGGCGGGACAACGCCTGACGCACGCGGAAGGTTTGCGCCTGTTCGCGACGCGGGACATTTTCACGCTGGGGCGGCTGGCGAACCTGGTGCGCGAACGGCTCCACGGCCGCAAAGCGTTCTACAACGTCAACCGCCACATCAATTACACGAACTACTGCGTGCTGCGGTGCAAGTTTTGTTCGTTCTACCGTTCCTATCCGCGGGGGGGCGCCGGCGCGGGTGACGGTTACGAGATGAGCATCGAGGAGATCGTCGAGACGGCGGCGCGGGCGGCCGAGGCCGGTGCGACGGAGGTGCACATCGTCGGGGGGCTGCACCCGAGGTTGCCGTTTTCGTACTATCTCGACATGTGCCGGGGCATTCGGGAGCGTTGTCCCGAGCTGCACATCAAGGCGTTCACGGCGATCGAAATCGTTCATTTTGCGCGAATCGCCCGGCCGCGCCGGAGCATCGCGGAAGTGCTGTGTGCGTTGCGGGAAGCGGGGCTGGACAGTTTGCCGGGTGGCGGGGCGGAGATTTTCGACGACCGCGTGCACGACGAGGCGTTTCAGGCCAAGGTTGGCGAGCGGCACTGGTTCGACGTGCATCGTGTCGCGCACGACCTGGGGATCCCCTCGAACGCCACCATGCTCTACGGGCACATCGAGACGCCCGCGGAGCGGCTCAATCACCTCATCAAGCTCCGCGAGCACCAGGACCGGTCGCTGGCGGCCCGAGCGGCGGCGGATGCCGGCCCCCGGCGGCCGGCGGCGTTCAACTGCTGTGTACCGTTGTCGTTCATCCCGGAGGGCAGCGCGTTGGGGCATTTGCCCGGCCCGAGCGGACTGGACGATCTGCGCACGCTCGCGATCACACGGCTGATGCTCGACAACATTCCGCACATCAAAGCGTTCTGGATCATGCAGACGCCCAAGCTGGCGCAGGTGGCGCTCAACTGGGGTGTGGACGATTTCGATGGTACCGTCGTGTGGTACGACATCACGCGGCGTGAGGGGAGGGGGACGAACCGCCAAGAGTTGAGCGTTGACCAGATTCGCCGGTTGATTCGCGAAGCGGGCTGTGTGCCGATCGAGCGTGACTCGCTGTACCGTGAGCTGCATCGGCCGGTGGCGGCTGGCGGCGAGGGCGGCTGATGCACGGGATTGGGCGGAGTCTGTCGCTGGTGGCGATCGGTGTGGCGGTGGCGTTCGGCCCGGCGGGGTGTCGCAGACCCGCGACCGGCGCGAGACCAGCCGCCGGCCCGCAGCCGCCGGCGCACGTGCTGCTCATCTCGATCGATACGTTACGGGCGGATCGGCTGGGGTGTTACGGGTACACCCGGGGGACGTCGCCGAACCTGGATGCGTTGGCGCGCGAGGCGGTGGTGTTCGAGACGGTCGGTGCGCCGTCGGCCCAGACGCTGATTTCGCACAAAGCGATGTTTTCGGGGCGGATGCCGCTGGCGATCGTGGCGGAGACCACCCGGGCCCGCCTGTCCGACCTGGTGAGTCTGTCGCAGCCGCAGGCTTTCGTCGAAAACACGTTTGCGAACATGAAACCGCGTTCGCTGGTCGAGCGGTTGCGCGGCTCCGGTTATCGGACGTCCGCATTCACGGATGGACGCTGGATGACGCGGGCGATGGGCTTCGACCAGGGGTTCGAGGACTTCAACGACGAAGGGGGGCATTTCGCGCGGATTTTGCCACGGGTATCCCATTGGTTGCGGCGGG
>JALSRY010000621.1 GCA_026984555.1 Phycisphaerae bacterium | reverse complement strand
CTCAGCCCGACCAGGCTCAGGAACTCAGTCCCCGGTGCACCGCTCTGGCAACCGGCAGCCACCAGCAGCAGGCCAGCCGCCGCGACGGCGATACATGATTTCGAATACCGCATGAGAATCTCCCTATGATGGTATCAATGCACGCCCATTATGACGCAGTTGCCGTCGGGTCGCCACAGTCCAGAAAAACGCCGATAACCGCCCCAGGTTCAACACCGGTCGAGGTGACAAGAGCCCGTTTCGGTGCATGATGCGGACACCGAGTCCGCCGATTGGTCCCGCCGGGGCGCCGAGCGTGGTTCTTCATGAGGGAGAATGCCCCCGACGGCTCCGGTCACGCCGCCGGTCCTTGGGTAACCCGCTGTCGCATCACGGCGCGGTCGGGGTTCGCCCGCTCGCGTTAGGCGGTCACGGGGAGGTTCCGAGATGGCGCAGCGCGTCGTGGTAGTGCGTGCACGCGGCGTGAACCTCCGCCAGCGTATCGCCGGCGAATTTCTCCAGCCACGCCCGCGCCACCTCGAACGCGACGACCTGCTCGACGACGACGCTCGCCGCCGGCACGGCGCAGATGTCGCTGCGCTCGTAGTCGCTGCGCTCGGGAGTCCGCGTTTGCAGATTCACGCTGTCCATCCCCCGCAAGAGCGTGCTGATGGGTTTCATCGCCGCTCGAACGACCAGCGGCTGTCCGTTGGTCATCCCACCCTCGAGCCCCCCCGCGCGGTTGGTCGTGCGGAAGAAACCGGCGGCGGCTTCCGCTCGGCGGGCCTCGTCGTAGTAGATCGCGTCGTGAACCTGGCTGCCCCGCCGCGCGGCGCATCCGAAACCCAGTCCGATCTCCACCCCCTTGATCGCCTGGATCGCGCCCACGGCTCCCATGATCCGCCCGTCGAGACGCTCCGACCACGACATGCACGAACCCAGCCCCGGCGGCAAGCCGAATACACGCACCTCCACGATCCCCCCCAACGTATCCTTCTCCGACTGGGCCTGCTTGATGGCGGCCACCATCGCGCCGGCCGCCTGCGCATCGGGCGCGTACACCTCGTTCGCGTCGCGCGCGTCGCGAAGCTGATCCGCGGAGAGATCGTCCCGCACGACGCCCTCTACCCCACCGATCGCCCTCACGAAACCCACGCACTCGACCCCAAAATCCGCCAGAAGCACGCCCGCGAGCGCACCGGCCGCCACTCGACCCGCCGTCTCACGCGCCGAAGCCCGCTCCAGCGTGTTGCGGCAATCCGTCGTAAGCCACTTCATCGCGCCCGCGAAGTCCGCATGACCCGGACGCGGACGCGAAATACCCGGCGCCCGGTCGATACGATGGTCCCGATTCTCGATCTGCATCGCGATCGGCGAACCGATCGTCCGCCCCTGGCGTACCCCCGCGAGAAACACGACCCGGTCACGCTCGATCCGCATCCGGCCACCACGACCATAGCCGCCTTGTCGGCGGGACAACGCGGCGTTGATCCGGTCGGCATCCACCGGCAAGCCCGCGGGCATCCCCTCGACCAACGCCACCACGCAGCGACCGTGTGATTCTCCCGCGGTCTTGTAACTCAAGTTCGCCATCGTCATTCCCGTGTCGCGCTTCGCATTCGCGCGGCGAGAGCCTGCACCGAAATCTTTACCCACACGCTGCGGGCGTGAGTATAACCCGCCGACATCGACGCACGACCGTTCCCCCTGGGAACCCGCCACCAGGTCGATACCCGGCACGCCGACTCAACGCGTCACCGCCGGGCGACGGAGCGACTGTCGCCGGCGCACGACAGCCAGGCGAATCGCGAGACGAATCGCCTCGGCCATGCTGCCGG
>JALSRY010000620.1 GCA_026984555.1 Phycisphaerae bacterium | reverse complement strand
AACGCGCGGCGCGGCGGCGAGACGATGAGCCAGTTGCAGACCGCCATGGCGGCCATCAACGACTCGTCGGCCGAGATCAGCAAGATCATCAAGGTCATCGAGGAGATCGCCTTCCAAACCAACCTGCTGGCGCTCAACGCGGCGGTCGAGGCTGCCCGCGCCGGCGAGCACGGCAAGGGCTTCGCGGTCGTGGCCGAAGAGGTGCGCAACCTGGCGCAGCGCAGCGCCGAGGCGGCGCGCGATACGACGCGGCTGATCGAGGACTCGGTGAATCGCGCTCGCGGCGGTACGCAGGTGGCCGACGCCGCCACCGCTGCGCTGCAATCGATCGTAGGCGATGTCGAGCAAATCGCCGACCTGCTGCGTGACATCAAGCAGGCCGCCAACGAGCAGGCTCAAGGTGTCGAGCAGATCAACTCCGCCGTGGCCCAGATGGACCGCACTACGCAGCAGAACGCCGCCGGCGCCGAACAGTCGGCCAGCGCCGCAGAGCAGTTGGCCGGCATGGCGGTCTCGCTCAAGGACCAGTTCGTGGCCGACCTGATCGCGCTGGTGCACGGTTCGCGCCGGCGGTCGGAGCGTCGTTTCGCCGCGGGGCTGGCGCGGGTCTCGGGCACGCACAACGGCAGCCCGGTGAGCTTCGATGCGGGAGCGCGCGACCGCAGCGCCTACGGCATCGGCCTGCGCGCGCGTCAGCCGCTTGACCTGGACAGCACGTGCCGCATCGAGTTGCAGCGACGTGACGGCGGCGTCGAGCACCTCAGCGGCCGCGTGGCCCGTTGCGAAGAGGTCACCGATGGCAACTACAGGATCGGCATAGAATTGGCCCAAGCGGACCGGGCGTCCGCACCGGCGAAGTCGGCCGCCGCCGCGTCCCCGGAAGCGGAGAGTCACCTGGTGGAGTTCTGACGCTTTTTCACCACGCTCCTCGGCAGCACCGGACCCGGTCGCGGACGAGCGCAGCACGCTCGGCGGGCCGGGTCTGGCGTCGGGGCGGCGTTTCGGGAGCCGTTGCTCAATGCGACGTAGATGTTGCCGTTGTGCGAGAACTGCCCGGAGAAGGTGTACTGGTTAGTGCCGAAGAACACGTTGCCGCCCACTTCGGCGGTCCACTTGTCGTTGAGCTGGTAGCCGGCCCGCCGGCGCAGCTAGGTGCCGGCGTCGCCGGGTTCGCCTGAACCGACCTCGGGCGACGCGCTGGCGGCGGCGGTGATCGAGCTCCATCCACTCGTTGGTCCCGCGGGCCAAGGCGGACAAGGTTTTCGCGGGAATCGCGTCGAAGCGGCCCGAGAGGAAATTGCTGATGTAGGTCTCGTTCGAGCCGAGTTTCTGCGCCACCAGCGACTGGGCGTAGCCGGCTCGGCGGATGTACGCTGCCGCGGCCTTGCGAATCGCCTCGATCTTCTCGCTCGTGAGCGCGCCGTCCGTGGCGACCATGACGCTTACCTCCCGGACGCTGTCCGTGCGTCCGCCCAACAGATCCAGGTTATCAGCAGGCATCGTCCCACACCTCGCGGGCGGCGGCCTCGGCGCCATCGGGCGCCGCGTCGATCGGATTCACGTCCGACCCGGTGTCGGGCGGAGACGCGGCGGCCCAAGTCATAGGCAACCCACATGTGGGCAACTTGGCCGCCCTGGGAGCCGCTCTATGAGGACGCCCGCCCAGCTCGCGGAACATTCGGCCCGCATCGCCGCGTTCGCGCGCCGCCGTGGCGTACCACCACCGGAGCATGGATCGCCCGGTGGCTAGTGGCCTTCCGCCTACTCGTCGCCGCCTACGGCACGGGGGGCATCTGATGAACGCCGCAGGGTCGCCACCACGGCGCTTTGCCGACACCATCGAGGAGACGGTGGTGCTGCTCGAAGCGACCACCGGCACCGGCGCATTCGGACTGGCACCATGGCTGGCCGAATGGTGGGAAGTGCCGCATGGGGAGGTCGGCGACTTTCCCGCAGCGCGGATCGGATTGCGATTGGGGGTGGACCCGCGCGGCTACGGCCTCGGCGAAACCCTGCCGGCCGACTGGCAGGTACAGCAGGACGACGGGGCCATCACGAACGCCTGGGCCGCGCTGCTCACCGGCCGGCAGGTGGTCATCCGCACCTGGCGGACCGACCCGATAGCCGGTTGAACAACCTTCGAAAGCGGGCGTGGCGGGGGCCCGCTGAATCCCTGCGCTGATTTCACACGCCATGTTTTTGCGCGTGACGCCATTTTCCGCTACGCCGAACACGCGTGACGCCATTTTTCGCTGCGCCGAACACAGTTCCCATCTTGCCTATTTTCCCAGACGACGGCGTGAGTTTGGGGGTTTTTCAAAAAAAAGCCCGTTTCTGCTTGCAATTGTGGAGCGATGTGGTAGGATTTCCCTAGCTGGACCTTTCAGTGGTGCCAAGTGGGATCATGAATCGCGATGTTCTTCGTTGGAACTTACGAGCTGACGATCGACGCCAAGAATCGGCTGTCGATTCCACACGCGATTCGATCCAAGATCAACTGCGACGCGGATGGGCGGGCGTTTTACGTCGTCCCGGGGCAACGGCAGGGCACGCTGGCGATTTACCCGGAGCGGTATTACGAGAAAACGCGGGCGTTCATTCCGCCGCCGGAGCAGATATCGGACGAAGCCTACGAATGGCGGCAGTTCGAGTTTTCTCAGAGTGCCCTGCTCGACCCCGACAGTCAGGGTCGCATCCTCATCCCGGAGCGCCTTCTCAAGCGAGCCGGGATTGGAAGAGAGGTCACACTGATCGGCGTCCAGGATCGCCTCGAACTTTGGGATCGCGGTGCGTTCGAAGCGTTCCAGGATGAGAAGTGGCCGGCATACCCCCAGCATCGCGCCAAAGCGATGCGGGAACTCCGGGAGCTGAAAGAAAACGGGGCTCCCGAGACGCCGGAACGAGCGGTCGGTGTTCACGAATAAGTGGTTGGGTTAAGTGAGGGTGGTTGCAGCGGCGGAGCCACAGCCGCCGCTGCAACCAGACGGATTCGGAAGCGCAGGTAACGGGCCTTTTTCGCCGGAGGGTCCGAGCAAAACGAGCATGGATGCTCGACTGTGCTCCGCAGGCGAATGTGAGCAAACTCGCCTGGTCCCACAACGGTCGCACGTGTTTCACGGAGGAAACACGTCGACCTCCCCCCTTCTCTGACCCGCTACGAACCGCTTAGCAACCGGAACTATACCCGTTTGGCGCGGGCTCGTCCAGAAAAAAATGGGCGCGGTGTCGATGGGTGTCGCCGGAACTCGCGGCGACCACGCGCGTCGACAACAGCCACACCCCAGCGTGCGGCGGGAGGAGTGCGGGTTCGTTTCGCGCCATCCCGTGACACACACCGGCGGTTGCCGCGCCCGTGCGATGAAGGAAACCCGGTGGCGGATGCGCGGCCCGAGCACGTTCCCGTTCTTGTCGAGCCGATTCTCCGCCTGCTTGACCCCCACCCCGGCCAAACCGTCTTCGACGGCACAGTGGGGCTCGGCGGCCATGCGGCGGCCATCCTGCCGCGGGTGCTGCCCGGCGGGCAATATATCGGCGTGGACCTCGACGACGCGATGCTCGCCATCGCCCGCGAGCGACTGGGCCCGCAGGACGCGGGTGTCTTGCGGCTGTTCAAGGCCAATTACGCCGACTTTCCCGTGTGCCTGCAGGAGGCCGGGACCGAAGCGGTCGATCTGATGCTCCTCGATCTGGGCGTAAACTCCGCCCAGCTCGAAGACCCCAGTCGGGGGTTTTCTTTCGAGCGTGACGGTCCGCTCGACATGCGTTTTGACCGCGACGCGCCCGAAACCGCCCTCGACCTCGTGAATCGGCTCAGTGAGCGCGAGCTGGCCGACCTGTTCTACCAGTTCGGTCAGGAAGGCGCCAGCCGGAAGATCGCGAGGAAAATCTGTGAGTATCGGCGTAACGCGCGGATTCGCTCGACATCGCTACTCGCCCGGGCGGTCGAGGCCGCGTTCACCGGTTCGCGTGGTGCCCGGCGGGGACGGCTCCACCCCGCGACCCGAGTGTTTCAGGCGTTACGGGTGGCCATCAACCACGAGTTGGACAACCTGGAGACGTTTCTCGCGAAAGCTCCCGATTTTCTCCGACCCGGTGGCCGGCTGGCGGTGATCAGCTTTCACAGCCTGGAAGATGGCCTGGTCAAGCGTTTCCTACGGGAAATGCGATCCGCGGGCACTTTCCGCGAGCTGACCAAACGACCGGTGGTGGCCGCGGAAGAGGAACGCAGACGCAACCCGCGGAGCCGTAGCGCGAAGCTGCGCGTGGCGGAGCGGCTCTGATACTGGCGAAGGAGGCGGCGGCGCGGATGGCGCCGCCGAAGCACTTGGCAAGGAGGCTGGCATGGTCCTCAGTTCGAAAGTGGCGTTCCTGACCTGCCTTGCGTTCGTATCGGGCATGTGCTGGCTCATCAAACAGGTTGCGCGGCCGGTGGTTGAGCTTCCGGCGCCGCTGGTCGTGCGCGGTCCCGAAGCCGCCGGCGCGACACCGGCGCTGGCATCGTCCGAAACATCGGGCGATGCCCTGCCCCGTGCGCGCAACACGCCGCCACATCGCAGATTCGAGCTTCCCAGCCCCGTCACGCCCGGAGCAAACCATCCGGCGACGACAACCGCCGTGGTCGCGGCAACCTCGCTGGGGCGCAGCGCTACCCCGGGACGCCCGGTGAGCACCCTTCCGCCCCCCGTAGTCGATACGGGTGGGGAAATCGTATTCGCCGCAGCCGATATCGCGGTCGAGCCGGCGGCCGCTGGTGAAGGTGATGCGCCATCGTTGACGCTGGCCGAACCCACGCGAGGCGAACCACCGGCCAGCGAGGTCGACGCGCCCCTGCCACCCGCCACCGAGGGCGTGCCGGTCGCGGTCGTTACTGGCGAGCCGGCGCACCCCACGCGATTGCTGGCGGCGATCGCGCCCCGCGGCGACGCGCGCCCGACGGGCGTCTCCCCGGGCAAGCCCCCCGCGGCCGCGACGCACTACACCGTTCGGCGGGGCGACACGCTGGTGCGGATCATGCGGCGGCACTGGAAGACGGACGATCCCGCCCTGCTACGGGTGCTTGTCGCGGCGAATCCGCGTATCGCCGCCCGCCGTGACCGTATTTACCCCGGCGATGTGCTCACGATTCCGGCGTTGGAAGTCGCCCGGGCGATGGCGACACGCAAGACACAGGAAGGGGCAGAGATAGCGGCGGCGAAACGGCCACAGCGGGGCGTCCGGCAGGTTCGCGTGCGCTGGTACACCGTCCGCCGGCGAGACTCGCTGGTAAGCATTGCGCGGCGGATGCTCAAGGACGAGCGGCGTTGGCGTGAGATCGCGGCGCTCAACGGTTTGCGTAATGCGAACAAGCTGCGGGCCGGTGCGCGGATCAAGCTGCCCGTGCGTTCGAGCGACACGTAGGGTAGGCGTTGGCGGGTTCGGGCGAAGCGGCGGTTCGGTTACGATAGCGGCTTGCGGGGCGGGCACGAGGTGCGGCCATGCCGCTGCGGCGGACCATCATCATTCTGGCAGGGGCGGCCGCCATCATGCTCGCGGTCGCGGTATTGCGAGCGGAAGCGGCACGGCTGCACTATGCGATTTCGCAGCTTGATCGGCGGGCGGCGGCGTTGCGGCAGGAAGTACGCGAGAAAGAGCTTGAACTCGCCCGCTTGCGCAACCCCGCGCGTATCCGCAGCCTGCTCGAAGCCGCCCGCGAGCACCAACCGGCGACGAATCCATGACGAATCGGTCCGCCGGGGCGGCGTGTCGCGTCGCCGCGCACCGGGCCGGGGAGATTGCCGTGCGGCCGTCGAACCTTGTTTTTGCGCTCGTGGCACTGGCGCTGCTGGGCACCGCGTATCGCCTGGTGCGTATCGAACAGCAACGCGGCGCGGCCATGCGCGAGGACGCCCTGCGCCGGCGCACCGCGACCTGGGTCGTGCCGGCACAGCGCGGGGAAATCCTCGATTGCCGCGGACGTGTGCTCGCCGGCAGTACGCGGCGGCCGTCGATCTTCGTCGATCCGGGAATCGTGCGTGATCCGCATGTCGAGGCGCAAGGCGTCGCGGCAGCGCTCCACATCGACCCCGCCGCGCTCGAGCGTCTGATTCTCGAAAAGCGTACCAGCCGATTCGCCTGGGTGCGACGGGGCATCTCGCCGGAGGAGCTGGCGGCGTTCAACCGCGTGCGTCGGCTCGGTCTCTCCCGGGCGTTTCGCGTGCGGTACGAGCCGCAGCGGGTGTACCCGTTCGGACCGCTCGCGGCACAGACGGTGGGGTTCGTCGGTTCCGAGCAACACGGGCTCGCGGGGATCGAGCAGATGTACGATGCGTTGTTGATCGGCCACGACGGCCGCGGCGTCTCGACGGTGGACGTGCGTCGCCGGCGGCTGCGCACGGAGCGGGACGAGTACGAGCCGCCGGTGGACGGCGCTTCGGTGGTGTTGACACTCGACACGTACATTCAGCAACGGGTCGAGCAACACTTGCGGGAGGCATTCGAGCAGCACAAGCCGCAATGGGCCGTCGCGGTGGTGATGGATCCGCAATCGGGTGAGGTACTCGCGATGGCAACGCTGCCTTCGTTCGACCCGGCCCGACCGATCCCACCCGGTCTCGACGAGGAGCAGCGCGACGCCGCCCGCCAGCGGCTGCGCAACCGCGCCATTTCCGATTCCTACGAGCCCGGCAGCATTTTCAAGCCGTTTATCGCCGCCGCGGCGCTCGACGCCGGGCAGACGGAAATCGACGAGGTCTTTGCGATCGACGGGCCGACGCACCGTTTCGGCAGCCGCATCATCCACGACACGCACCCCTACGACCGGTTGACGCTGCACGAAATCATCAGCAAGTCGAGCAATATCGGGATGGGGCTGCTCGGCGCGCGTTGCGGCAACCGCCGGCTCTTCGAGTTCGTGCGCATGTACGGATTCGGCGACCCGACCGGAATCGGCCTTCCCGGCGAGCACCCGGGGCTGGTTCAAGCCTTGAAGCGCTGGACGAAGTTTTCGACCCAGTCGATCCCGATCGGGCAGGAGATCGCCGTCACGCCGATCCAGATCATCACGGCCTTTTCCGTGCTGTGCAACGACGGTGTGTTGTTTCGGCCACGGATCGTGCGCGGCGTGGTGGCGCCTTCGGGCGAGACGATCCAGGACAATTCGCGGCCGATCGGGATTCGGCGGGTACTGGCGGCGGATGTGGCCCGCGAGTTTCGGTTGCGGGCGCTGGTCGAGGTCGTCAACAACGGGACCGGCAAACGCGCCCGGCTCGAGCGCTGGCAGGTGTTCGGAAAAACGGGAACCGCGCAGGTCGCCCGCGCCGGTGGCGGCGGCTACATTCCCCGCGCGTTCGTGGGTTCGTTCGTCTGCGGGGCGCCGGCCGACCACCCCCGTGTCGCGGTGTTGGTGACGCTGTATCGACCGTCGGGAGGGAAGTATTACGGCGGCACGGTCGCGGCCCCGGCGGCCGCCGCCATCGTCGCTGACGTACTCGAATACATGCACGTTCCGCCGGAGCGGACGCAAACGAAACCGAACGGGATCGAGTAATACTCCGCGCAAAACGCGCAGGGGATCACAAGTTGGTCGCGCATGCCGCGACAGGAACGCACCGTGCAAGCTCAGCATCGCCGACTCGATGAACTCGTCGCGCGCATTGTCGCGGCTCCGCTCGGGCCCGTGGAGGGGGCCGTGCGGATCAGCGGCGTTCATGACGACTCGCGCGCGGTGCAGCCGGGGGGGCTGTTCGTGGCGATTCCGGGCACGCGGGCCGACGGGCGGCAATACATCGACGACGCCGTTCGACGCGGCGCGGCCGCGATCGTGGGGGAGGACATCGGGGCGGTCAGCGGTGCGGTGGTGTTGCCGGTCGAGGACGCCCGCTCGGCCCTGGCGCAACTCGCGTGGCGATGGTACGGCCTGGACCGGTCCAGCAGCTCGTGTCCACGTTTGATCGGCGTGACGGGCACCAACGGCAAGACCACGGTCACGACGCTGGTGTGCGCCATGCTGCGGCACGCGGGTCGGCGTTGTGGCCTGCTCGGGACGGTCGCGCACGATCTGGCCGGAGCGCCGGTCGTGGCACACATGACCACACCCGGGCCGCTCGAGCTCGGCCGACTGCTGGCGCAGTGTGCGGCCAACGGGGCGGAGTGGGTTGTCATGGAGGTGTCGAGCCATGCGCTCGATCAGCGCCGGGTCGCGGGCCTGGCGTTTGCCGCCGCCGGTTTCACCAACCTGACGCAGGATCATCTCGACTACCACCGGACGATGGAACGGTACGCCGCGGCGAAGGCCCGTCTTTTCGCACAGGTGGCGGGCGACGGGGTGGCGGTGGTGAACCGCGACGACCCGCACTGCCGCGAGATGGTGCGCTGCTGCGGTGCCCGGGTGGTGACCTATGCGCTCGATCAGGCCGCCGACCTGACCGCGGCCGAGGTGCGCGAGGCGATCGACGCGACGCGGTACCGGTTGCGCATCGCCGGGCACATCTTTGACATCGAGACACCCTTGGTCGGACGGCACAACGTATACGACGGGCTGGCGGCGGCGGGCCTG
>JALSRY010000619.1 GCA_026984555.1 Phycisphaerae bacterium | reverse complement strand
AAACTCATCACGCTCTAGCCGCTGCCGCGCCCGTGCCTGCCACGATGCCCCGGTCGCCCCCCATCGAACGACCGCCCCGGGGTGCCGCCGGCGGCTCGACGCAACGCCCGCGGCAGTCGTCGCACGCTTGCTCCAACCCGCCCGGGGCGCGGTGCGCCTTCTCCGCCATAATGTGCGCTGCCGGCTTCCACCCCGCCCTCGGGGCTTCCCGACGCCGAAACCAGCCACCCAACCGCCGTTTCGAACGCCACCCGAACTTTTCCGGCGGTACAATCCGGTACCATGATCGGCTCGTCCGGCAGCTCTTGTGTGAAATACCACTCTCGCGGACGGGCGGTGTTTCCGCGTGCAACCACGATCCTGAGGTGCCGTCGATGGCGCCCGTTGTTGGCACTGCTGGCGGCGAGTGTCCTGCCCGCGTCCACCCGCGCGCAGCTCCGCCCCGCGGTTCCCCTCCGGCCACCGACATCCACCACGACGACTCCCCTTGCCGCCGCCAGCCAACCCGCCCGCCCCACGCGGTCCCCGGCCGGGTTGGACCGCAGCCCGCGGACCCGTCGCCAAAAGGTCGCTCGGCGAGGCGGAAACCGCCGTACGGAAGACGCCGTCGAAATCGGCCTGGCCTGGCTGGCGAAACACCAGGAACCCGACGGAACCTGGAACCGCTTCCGATTCGCGCGGCATTGCCCCCCCAGCGACCGCTGCCCCGGCGCCGCCGTGCTGTCCCTGGATGACGACCTGCGTCCCGGCCTGACGGGCTTATGTACCCTGGCATTCCTGGGCGCGGGCTACACCGACACCGCCGGCCCGTATCAAAACCAGGTTCGCCAGGCCGTGGCGGCACTCCTCAACATGCAACGGCGCGACGGCTCTTTCGGCGACAGCGACATCCGAGCCAGCTACAACGACGCAATCGCCACCTTCGCCCTCGCCGAGTACACCGCCCTGACCGGCAACCGCACAGCCCGCCCCGCGCTCGAACGAGCGGTAACGCGGCTGATCCTCAGCCAACAGGAGCTCGGCGGATGGGACTACCCCCGCCGAAACGACACCGGTCGCGACGATACGTCCATTACGGCATGGATGGTGCAAGCGTTGCTCGCGTGCCGAACCGCCGGCGTCCACGTGCCCGCCCGACCGCTGATCCGGGCCTCGCTGCACTTCCAGCGGGCCGCTCGCCCCGACGGACGCGTCCGCTATGCCGATTCGGGCACCGGCTTTACATTCGACCAACGGACGCACGAAGCGGTGTACCGCTACGGGCCGGCGATGACCGGGGCCGGGCTGACGTGCGAGATGTTGCTCGGCTGGCGACCCGAAAGCCCGCTCATCCGCCGACAGGTCGCGCTCCTCCTCGAACAACCCCCGTCCGCGGTGTTGCTCCGCGGCGGCGACCCAACCCAGCTTCACAGCTACTACTACTGGTACTACGGCTCGGTAGCCATGTTCCAGATCGGCGGGAAAAAGTGGGAACGCTGGAACGGCCGTCTGCGCGATGCCATCCTGCCTTTGCAAGTTCGCCGCCGGAACACTGCGAACCGCGAACCGCACAGCTACGGCAGTTGGCCGCCTTTCGGCCCCCACTGGGGCAAATGGGGGCGTCATGGCAGCCGCGTGTACACGACCGCGATCGGCGTCCTGACGTTGGAAATCTACTACCGCCACGATCCCGCGTACTTGCGAACACCCGAACCGATCACGACAGCGGATTGGCTGGCGTTCATCGCCGATGCGAACTACCGCGACCGCGCAATCGCCCTCAAAACGCTGCCCCGGGTTCGATTCGAGACATCCGAACGCGTATTGCTCGACCTGCTGG
>JALSRY010000618.1 GCA_026984555.1 Phycisphaerae bacterium | reverse complement strand
GGCGGGCGTGGGGGGCTGGGCGCATGCACGCGGCCGCCCAAGCGTCCACTAATCCGCCGGTCGCCGGATGCCGTACTTCCGCAAGCGATAGCGGAGGTTGTCGCGGCTGATGCCCAGCGCGCGTGCGGCACGGGTCTGGTTCCAGTCGTTTTCCTCGAGCGCTCGCACGATCATCGCTTTCTCATAGCCCTCGAGCGCCGAACCGCCGGATTCGTCGCGGGGGCGTGGGGCCTTGCCGATGATCTCGCGTGGCAGGTTTTCGGGCGTGATGTTGCCCGTATCGCACAGCAGCACCGCCCGCTCGATCACGTTGCGCATCTCGCGGATATTGCCCGGCCAGCGATACGCACACATCAACTCCATCGCCTCATCGGTCACTTTCGGACAGGGCCAACCGAGCTCACGCACGGTCCGCTCCACGAAATGGTTGACCAGCAACGGGATGTCCTCGCGCCGTTCGCGCAGCGGCGGCAAATGAATCGGGAAGACGTTGAGCCGATAATACAGGTCTTCTCGAAACTCGCCGCGCTCCATCGCCTGCTGGAGGTCGCGGTTGGTCGCCGCGATGATCCGCACATCGCACGCGATGGTTTTTTGCCCGCCCACGCGGACGAACTCCCGTTCCTGGAGCACACGCAGGAGTTTGATCTGCGTCGAAGCGCTGATATCGCCGATTTCGTCGAGAAAAAGCGTCCCGTGGTTGGCGATTTCGAAACGACCGAGCTTGGTCGCGTTGGCGCCGGTGAAGGCACCGGCCTCGTGTCCGAACAGCTCGCTTTCGAGCAGCGTTTCGGGCAGCGCGGCGCAGTTGATCGCGACGAACGGCTTGTCGCGCCGGGGGCTCTGCGCGTGGATCCGCCGGGCGCTCAGCTCCTTGCCGGTACCGGTTTCGCCCAGCAACAGCACGGTGGCGGCGGTACCCGCGACCCGGTCGCATAGTTGCAGAACCTCGCGCAGCGCCGCGCTGTTGCCGATGATGGGTTGCTCGGGTCGGCTGACCTCCCGGAGACTGAGGTTCTCCTTCTTGAGGTCCTCGTGACGCTGCGCATTGCCGGTGCTCAGCGCCGCCAGGTTTGCGAATACGCGCAGCGTTTGCAGGTCGCGCTCGTCGAACGACCGACGGCCGTTCTTGTTGAGCACTTCGACGACGCCGATGACTTCGCCACGGTAGTGCAAGGGGGCGGCGATCAACCCGCGCGTACGAAACTGCGATTGCTCGTCGAATTCACCGTAGAAGTCGGGGTCATCGCGGGCCTCGGGCGAGATCTCCGCCCGACCGGTGGTGGCGACCCGACCGGCGATACCACGATCGGCGTCAAACTCCTGCCCCAGCAATTGCCCGGCCGTCGCACCGACCGTCGCCTTGAACACGAGTTTGTTCCGCACGCGGTCGAGCAGCAGCACGGAACTCGCCTGGGCATCGAGCACGCGCGCCGCAGACTGGGCGATCGCCTGTAGCGCTTTCTCCAGGTCGAGCGAACTGTTAATCTTGGCAGCGGCCTCAAGCAAAGCCGCGAGCGTCGGCCCGTCGATCGAGCCGGAGGTTATCGGGTTGCCGGATTCGGCCATGGCTCTGGTTCCGTAGCCACCAAGCTGGCCAGCGGGCCTGTTCGCATTCCCACGGGCTCATTATGGGGCCGGAGACCAGACTTACAAGCGATTAACGCCGATTGATACTATACTTACCGGATCGGCGCGCCGGCCCAAACTTCCGATAACCTCGGTGCGGCCCCGCTCGCCGTTTCCCGCGGACTTTTCGCGATCCGGGCGAACCCGCACGACGACCCGACGTACCAGAAGGCAGAGACAGTGGAACCGAA
>JALSRY010000617.1 GCA_026984555.1 Phycisphaerae bacterium | reverse complement strand
TTCCGCGCTCCCCCAGGGCAATCGCGACCTCGATATCCTGTGGCTCCGGATTCCATCCGGTGGACCTCCCCCGATGCCCTGTGGCACCGGATTGCATCCGGTGGAATCTCCCCATCCCCTGTGGCACCGGATTCCATCCGGTGGAACTCCCGTTGCCCTGTGGCACCGGATTGCATCCGGTGGACGGCCCGAAGCACCCAAGGCAATCGCGACCTCGATGCCCGGCGCGCTCCCCACCCTCACGCCAGACCGCCCCGCTTGCGAATGACCCATTCGGTCGTCAACGCCGCGATCACGATCACGAACAGCACCCACGGACGCCGGGCGACAGGGTCGTAGCGCGTGCGGTGTTCGATCCGCCGCCGCTGGTCGTGTTGCAACAGCTCCGCCGCGACACCCGCCACCTCCTGCACCGGATGGTATTCCCCGCCGACGGGCCGCGTCACGGCGGCCAACTCGCGCAAGAGCGTCAGGTTCGCGGTGGGTTCGGTCATTTCCAGGTCCACCGCGCGCACGGCGAAACTCGTGCGAGCCGTGAATACATCGTGTTCGACACCCGGTCCGCGCTCACCACCCACACGCTCGATCGTCAGCTCCAGCGCGTAGGTGCCCGCCCCGAACGCCAACCCCGCCGGCAGGTCGCGCGGCAGATCGGCAACCCAGTCGTCGCCCTCACGCCGCAACACGACCATTCGCGGTTCCTCGCGCGCCCGCCCGCGGGAGGGAGCGGACGCCTGGCCGGACCGCGCCGCGGGCAGCGAACCCGGCACGCGCGCCATCGGAGCGGTGCGGCGCAGGCGTAAACTCGCCCGAAACGTCGTCGCGGGTTGCGTTTCGGCACCCGTGCCTTGTCCTCCGCTGAGTCCGGCCCGAATCCGCACGATCTGCCGACCCGTCGCCAGCGCGTCCCGAGCGTAGTCCGAGCGGTCGGTCACGATCCACGCGATCGGCCGCCGGTTGGCCAGCCACGCCAACATCTGCCGCCAAAGCTGGTGATGCACCGCCAATCCCTCGTCGGACGCGAGCGCCCATGGCCAGATGCTGTCCCAAGCGGCGGCAAGCACCCGACCGCGACCGGCCTCCTGGGCGACCAGCAGCGGCCGGCCGTCGGCATCGGTCGCCAGGACGACCGCCAGCGGCTTGAGCGATCCGAACCGCGCCGCACCACCCAGCGGGGGGAGCCGATCCCACACGTCCCCCGGCGCGCCTTGACCGATGCCACGCAGCACGGGGTGGCGCAGCCCTGCGCGGGTCGGTCGCCATCGGGGCCGGTAGTCGTCGGGCGGCTTCCGGGCGCGAAACTCGCAGGGACTGATCTCTTCGATCAGCGAACCGTTATACGCCGTGTCGTGAAACAGTGTCCGCCCGCCGGCCAGCAGCAAGCCGACTCCCCCATCGCGTACCGCGTCCGCGAGGTGTGTGACGTTGTCTCGCCCGAGCCGTCGCGCTGGCACCGCCCCCAGCACGA
Organism: Phycisphaerae bacterium; assembly: GCA_026984555.1. Lineage (GTDB taxonomy): Bacteria > Planctomycetota > Phycisphaerae > UBA1845 > Fen-1342 > JALSRY01. The sequence goes on along the minus strand of JALSRY010000617.1, from coordinate 7,082 downwards.
CCACGTCGTAATCGCCCCAGGCGATCGGCGACCGTCCCGCGGAGGTCCCCGGTCCGGCCGCGAGCAACAAACGCTGGCTCACGTCGAAACGTGCATCCCCCGCAATCGCCCGCACGGCAAACGCCATCGCGTTGCGCGGTTGCGCCTCGACCAGCAGAACGTGGATGCGGTCGTCGCGGACATCGACGATCGCCGACGTTTCAAACGGTTCACCGCCAAGCTCCGCCGGCAACCGCACGACGGCGCTGAGTCGATGCAGCCCCACCCCCGGCGGGCGCAGCTCGAATTCCTCGTCGAGCTGCGCAGGATCGTTGCGAACGGAAACGTCCCGCTCGGCGGCGGTCCGGTCGCCCCAGGCGACCGAAACGTGCAGTTTCCGTCCGGCGCAGCCCTCGACACGCGCGACCACCGGGACACGCAGCCGATCGCGCGAACCGACCCGCCCCGGTACCACCAGCGGCTCGATCTGCACCATCGGTGTCGATCCCGCCGCCGGCCCGACACCCAGCGCAAGCAGCGCCGTTTTCTGGGCCGCCAGCTCGCGTCCCACTTCGCGCAGCGCGTCCGGGCCGACCACGTTTTCCGCCCCATCACTGACCAGCACAATCGCGATCGGCGGCCCGCCGTGCGTCGATCGACTTTGCCCCGCACGTCGCAGCGCCGCCGCCAGCGGGGATGCGGGCGCACGCGGGACGATCCTCCAGCCCTCACCCGCGTCGCCGTCCCCCACGTTGACGAAGTGCAGCTCGTAATACCGCTCCAGTTGCGCAAGCCGGGCACGCGCCGCATCGAGCGCCCGGTTCGCGACTTGGGCCCGGCTGCGGCCGTCGGCGCGGCCACGGTCGACAATGGCCATCGAACGGGAATCGTCCAGCACGACCTCGAGCAACGGCTTGTCCCACTCGATGACCGACGAAGACCACTGCGGGCGGGCCAGGAGCACCAGGAGCACGACCCACACGACCGCTCGTGCCGCCGTGCACACCCGCGCCGCGCGCCGACTCAGCCGATCCGCCTCGGCCCGGTACGTGACGACGGCCAACGCCACCGCCGCCGACAGCGCGAGCACGAAGAGCATCGCCCCCGCGGCGGGTGTACCCGCCAGCGCCAGCAGCACGCCGGCAACCAGCCCGAGCCCCGCGCCCGCCGCGGCGGCGAGCACGTCGCGCCTGCCAGCGCGTTTCCGCCGGCGCGCCAGCCACCCCGCCGACGCCAGGACACCCAGCGCAGCGGCCAGCAGCATCGGCTCGGTCAGGATGAAAGTCGCCAGCACTGTTCCGTACGAAAGCCCCGGCGGGTGGCCGTCACCCGTTTTTCACGAAATCCTTGGCGTCTTGCCTGATGGTCAGCACCGCGCAGGGGGCATGCTGCACGATCCGCTCAGCCGTGCTGCCGATCAGCACGTGCGCCAGCCCCGTTCGCCCGTGCGTCGTGGTGACGATCAGGTCGATGTCGTTTTCCTCGGCATACTTGCACACGGTGGGCCACGGATTGCCGAACACGACTTTGCGCACCATGTCGCCGCAATCGCTCAAATGGGTGGCGATGATCTTGTCGAGCGCCGCTTCCGACGCTTCCAGCATCTCCGGCTCCGAGAACGCCATCGGAACCTCCGCCGGCACGATCACCGATACGTCCGGGCTCAGCGGCGGCGGCACCACGTGCAACACGTGCAACTGGGCGCCGAATGTCTCGCAAAGCCCCACGGCCACACGACCGCCACGCAGCGACAGTTCCGACAGGTCGGTCGGCCACAGTATCCGCTTCGGTTCGAGTTTCATGCTGATGCCTCCGGCAAGCGGCGCCCCGGGGGCGCGCGGTGTCTACTCCAGCGTGATCTTCGTGCCGGCCCGACCTTGCATCGCGTCCACCATCCGCTCCAGGTCGGTGATGAGCACACAGGCCTGCCGGTTGTTCATCCGGCGCAAATAGTCTATCGCCGCTTCGATCTTTGGCCCCATCGAGCCCGGCGGAAACTGGCCGTCGTCCAGGTACGCCTGCGCCTCGGCCACGGTCATCCGCTCGATCGGCCGCGCGGTCGGCTGGCCGAAATCGAGCATCACCCGGTCGACGCCGGTGGCGATGACGAACGTCTCCGCTCCGATCCCCGCCGCCAGCATCGCCGATGTGCGGTCCTTGTCGATCACGGCCTCGACGCCCACGAGGTTTCCACTTGCGTCGCGCGCGACCGGAATCCCCCCGCCCCCACCCGCGACGATCAGATCGCCCGCCTTGACACATTCGCGAATCAGCTTGAGCTCAATGATGCGCCGGGGCTGCGGCGAAGGCACCACCCGCCGGTACTTGCCGTTGCGTTTCGACTGGACCATTTTCCAGCCGTATCGTCGCTGCATCTCGCGGGCCTTGTCCGGCTCGTAATAACCCCCGACCGGCTTGCTGGGATTCTGGAACCCCGGATCGGCGGGGTCGACCTCGACCGTCGTGATGATGGTGTTGGCGACCAGATCGATCCCCCGGCGGCGCAGCTCGTTGTCGAGACACTGCGCGATCATGTAGCCCATCCCCCCCTGGGTGTCCGCGACACAGATGTCCAGCGGAAGCGTGTAGATCTCGTGCGCCGCCAGCTCGACCCGTCGCAACACGTTGCCCACTTGTGGCCCGTTGCCGTGGGTGATCAGCAACCGCACGCCGTGAGCAATCAGGTCGACGAGGTGTCTCACCGTGGTGCGGGTGGCCTCGAACTGTTGCGGGATATTCCCCTCCTTGTCCGCGGGGGAAATCGCGTTGCCGCCGAGGGCGACCAGGACCGGAGCGCGTCTGGGGGCTTGTTCGCTCATCATGAAAGTATACTCGGCATATTCTCGCTCTCCCATCCATGCGCAGTCGCGCCGCGTGCGACCATGTACCCCCGGGAACGTCCCCGTGGCGAGCCCCCCACGAAGGACGCCCGCTCACAGGCCGAGACGGCCCCGGCCCTCCCGGTGGGCAAGTGTCACGATATCTATGAGGGATAGATTATGTAACCGCAAGCACGCCGCTTGCCCGGCAGCCGCGGAACCATCACGCATCTTGCCGAGTCGCCGCCCGCCGAGCCGCGGTGCTACCCCAGCAGTCGCGTCCAGAACAGCCACGCGACCGGCGCCGCCACCAGTGGCGAATCGAGCACATCGAGCACGCCGCCCATCCCGGGGATCAGCCGCCCGGAGTCTTTCACGTTGGCGCCGCGTTTGAGCAGGGAAGCCGTCAGGTCGCCCGCGACCGAGCACAGCCCCATCACCAGCCCCAGCCCGGCCAGCCGCGCCATCCAGCGGCTCGCCGTGATGCCCCCGGTGTCGTGGCTTCTCACGAGCATGAGCCCGACGCCGACCGCGACGATCACGGTGAGGGCGATGCCGCCGGCGAAGCCCTCCCAGGTTTTCTTGGGGCTCAGCCAGGGGATGAGTTTGTGCCGGCCCAGCGCGCGGCCGACGAAGAACGCGCCGATGTCGTTGACTTTCACGACGAGCACGGTGTAGAGCAGGATCGCGACCCCCGCTTCCCCCCCGATCTCGACCCGCAGGCGCACGAGGTAGGACGCCAATAGCCCGACGTAGAGCACGGGCAGCAGCGTGGCGCCCACGTGGTCGCCGGCGCGCTCGGTGTTGCGTCGCCACGCCTGCGCGCCGATCGCCGCCAGGAATGCCGCCACCAGCCAGAGCACGACCATCGCCGAGCTGTCGCGCGCGCCCGGACCGATGTTGGCCTCGATCCAGGGCGAGACGACGAGCCCGGCGGTGAAGACGTACGCCACCCCGCGCGCGGGGCGCTGGCCCGAGGCGGTTGAAAGGTCCAGAACCTCGCGCGCGGCCGCCAGCGCGAACGCCAGCACGAGCGCCGTGATGATCGCGCCGTGACACAGCCACGCGCCGACCTCCGCCGACCCGCCCCGCCCACGCGGCGACCCGATCGTCGCGAGCCAGCCGTCGAGACTCATCAGCGCGATCAGCCCCGCGGCCATCAACGTTCCCGAGATCACTCGTTGGCGCACCACGGACACGCGCGACTCCGCAAGGGGTTCCGGCTCTCTGGTCAGGTTTCCGCGGGAGGGATCGACGGCGTCGGCTCCACGCCGCCAAAACGACGCTGCCGCCGGGCAAAATCGCGCATCGCCTCGTACAGGTGCTCGGCGCGAAAGTCAGGCCAGAGTACCGGCGTGACGTACAGCTCGGCGTAGCTGATCTGCCAGAGAAGAAAATTGCTCACACGCATTTCCCCCCCCGTGCGAATCACCAGGTCAGGATCGGGCAAACCCGCCGTATCGAGCGATTCGCTGATCTGCCGCTCGTCGATCGTTCCGGGGGCAAGTTCACCCGCGGCGACACGCTCGGCGATCCGCCGGACGGCGTCGACGATCTCAGCCCGCGAACCGTAGTTCAACGCCAGGCACAGCGTGAGTCCCTTGTTGGCCGCGCTCGCCCGGGTGGTTTCGTCCAGCTCCCTGAGCACGTCTTCCGGCAACCCTGCCCGCCGCCCGATCTGCACCAGCCGAATGTCGTTTTCCAGGATGACCGGGCGCTCCTTGGCGAGATAGAGCGCGTAAAGCTCCATCAGCCCCTCGACCTCGTCGCGCGGGCGCTTCCAGTTCTCGGCGCTGAAACTGTAAAGCGTCAGGCAGTCGAGCCCGAGCCGGGCACAATGGGTCACGATCTCCCGCACCGCCTCCGAACCATGACGGTGCCCCTCGATGCGCGGCAAACCCCGCTGCCGAGCCCAACGCCCGTTGCCGTCCATGATGATGGCGATGTGGCGCGGCAGCGCCTCGCGCGGCAGGCCGAGCGTTTGTTGGGGATCGAGGGGCGGCTGCGTGGGCATGGTCAGGCGGGTTCCTCAACGATGATCGTCTGCGCGCGGTCCGGCCCGACACTCACCAACCCCACCGGCGCCCCGACCCGCTTGCCGATCTCCTCGACATACGCCCGCGCCGCCGCGGGCAAATCACCCCAACTCCGGCACTTGCCCACATCCTCCCGCCACCCCGGCAGCGTCTCGTACACCGGTTCGACCTCCGAAAGCGTATACGCCTCGGCGGGCAGGCGGTTCAGCGTTTTCCCCCCGTGCCGATACCCCACGCACAGCTTGAGCTCGTCAAACCCCGAAAGCGTATCCAGGTGCATCAACGCCAGCACGCGCGGCCCGGAAACCATCGCCGCGTATCCCGTCGCGACCGCGTCGAACCAGCCGCAACGCCGCGCGCGGCCGGTGGTTGTGCCGAACTCGTGGCCCCGCTCCCGGATCGTCTGGCCGATCGCCCCTTTCAGCTCCGTGGGCATCGGCCCCTCGCCCACGCGCGTCGTATACGCCTTGACCACCCCCACAACCGAATCGAGCACCGTCGGCGGCACACCCGCTCCGCAGGCCACGCCGCCCGCCGTCGTGGTCGAACTGGTGACAAACGGGTACGTACCGTGGTCGATGTCCAACAAACTGCCCTGGGCACCTTCGAACAGAACCCGTTTGCCGGACGCGAGCAGCCCCGACAGCTCGGCCGCCACGTCGCACACATACGGGCGCAATTGCTCGGCGAACTCGAGGTATTCCCGCGTGACGCGGGCGGCATCGAACGGATCGCGGTCGTCGTAAAGAGCCGCAAGATAAGCGTTCTTGTGCGAGATGATGCTCGCCAGCCGCTCGCGCAACCGATCCGGCCGATAGAGCTCTCCCAGCCGAATCCCCCACCGTCGCGAAACCTTGTCCGCATAGCACGGACCGATCCCGCGCGACGTGGTACCAATCTTCCCCCCCGCCGGGGCAATGCGCTCCGCGAGCACATCCTGGCGGCGATGGTACGGAAACACGAGCTGGCACCGATCGCTGATGCGCAGCCGATCCCCGATATCCACCCCCCGGCTCCGCAACGACTCGATCTCGCCCAGCAACACCGCCGGGTCGATCACCGCCCCACAGCCGATCAAACTCATGACGTGATCACGCAGCACACCACTCGGAAGCTGGTGCAACGCGAACTTGCGCCCGTGCGCGACGATCGTATGCCCCGCGTTCGCCCCGCCGCTGAAGCGCACGACCGCGTCATAGTGCTCCACGAGCACATCCACAACCTTGCCCTTGCCCTCGTCGCCCCACTGGAGCCCGACGACACACGTATGTCCCAGCCGGTCGAATCGCATCACACCACGTCTCGGATGAGGTTGGGGGGCGGGCGCGCGGGCCGGCCCGGCGGCTGCGGCTTGTCACGCACCAACACGCCGCGTTTTGTAGCACGCGACGGAGACGGTGGCAATCTGCGCCGGACGGAAAACAATCGATCCGTGGCCCAACCCGGCTCCCCCCCGGCCGAAACCCATGCGCACAGAATCCCCGCGCCGCGACCATTCAGCCACACCCCACGCGCCACCGAAACCCGGAATCTCGACAATACCCCCCTCACGCCGCGCGTGAGCGATCGTTGCGGCGTGCCCGCAATCTCCACATGAAAAACCGACACCCGCCACGCAGATCCGCGGGCGCGTGTGTGTATGCCTCACCTCCGCCAACATGGGATTGCGCGGTTCGAGCCGGCCCGGTAGTCAGGCGGTTTCGCGCGGGCCCCCACCCACCGGCGCACACCCCATCACAACCTGCCCGAGGTGGCAATGGCCTTCGGCTTGCAAAGAAAGGGAAGCAGCGAAACGGGCGTTAGCAGATGCTGACCCGGCGGCCCAAGCGACGTTTGCGATTGAGGATCTTGCGCCCGCCCGGCGTGCGCATCCGCGCGCGAAAACCGAACTTGCGCTTGCGTTTGATCTTGCTGATTCGGTGCGGGTAATGCATCGCGTTTCACCTACCATCTGCCGGCGACCGCTCGCGGCGACGCCAAGCCTGCCATCCTGCCTGTCCGCTCGACAATCGAACGGGGCAGTATGCAGGCAATCGGCCCAGTCGTCAAGATCGGGTTCGACCGTTATCGGACGACGCCCCCGCCGCACGACCCGACACCAGCGGAACCACGACACGCCCCAGGCGATCGACCAGCGAAATCGGGCTCGTTGCAGGAAGCATCAGGAAGCGGCTCGCATACGCCGCAGAACGTCAGCCCGACGCTTGCAGCGCGTCCGGGCCTCGATATCTTCAGGCGTGCGCCCCTC
>JALSRY010000616.1 GCA_026984555.1 Phycisphaerae bacterium | reverse complement strand
GGCGGCGTAGAGCTGTTCGTTGGGTGAAACGTTTTCGATGCCACCCTTGACGATCAGGTCGTTATCCTGCTCACCGAGCACATAGACGGCGTTGTAATCGTCCGGCGGAGCGGCATCCTGGGCGGTGGCGTCGTTCGTCGTTCCGCCGCCGACCGGTGCCCCGGCCGACGCGGTCGCGACCTCGACGAAGCCCCAGAAGACGGCGTTGTTGACGTGGGTTGCGATGCGAAGGAAGCCGTCGTATTCGCTGAGAGAGAACTGGTTGATCGGCCGGCCGGGCACGGCGCCGCTGCCGGTGTAGCGAGCCAGGCCGTCCTCGTCGAAGGTGAACTTGTGGATGACGGTGGTTTCGCGGGAGTTGTTCTGGATATCGAAATCGGTGTCCGTGAGGTAGAGGGCGTTGGTCGAGGCATACACCGTGCCGGCGTTGGCGACCACCGCGGCCGTGTGCAGGATGTTCTCGATGTTGTCGGCGTCGAGCGTGACCACCGTGGTCATGAAGTAGCCGTCGGGTTTTTCCGGGTGGTAACTGTCGGCCCAGTTCACCAGTTCCTCCGTCCGGTCGCCGGCCTTGATCGTCGGCATGAAGTCCGCCACGCCCATCAGCGATACTTCGAGCGGCGTCGGGTTGTCGGGCAACTGGGGCGCCACGGTCAAGACGGCGATGAGCCGCCCGTTGGTCAAGCGCGAGGTGACGAGGTTCCCGTCGATTTCGACCCGCGCGGTTTCCTCGGGCGTCTCGGGGTTGCGGATGTTGATTTCGAGCACGTACAGTTTCGAGGCCAAGTAGTATGGCGGCCACATTTCCTCGACCGGCCTGTACCAACGGCCGTCGGGGCCGTACCGGGTCGCGAGCAGAATCAGCTTGGTGCCGTAGAGATACATTTCCGTGGGCACGACATCGAGATCGAGCCGGCCGATCTCCTCCATGCGTTCCGTCGGCCGGGCACGAACGATGCGCAGCGACTGGTCGCGGACGATGTAGAAGTAGGTGCCGTCGGACTTGAAGACGTCGCTCTCGTCGACGCCTTCCTCCTGGAGGTTCGTGGTGGTGAAGGCGTCGCCTTGGCTCGCGGTGTCCGCGTTGCCGGCCGCGGCTCCTTCCGACCCCGCTGAGGTGGGCATGAACGGCAATCCGCCGAACATCGGCCGCTGGTTGAATTGCGTGCGTGCAAGCACTTGCTGCTGGAAATAGAGCAGCATGTCCGCCCGCGACGTGAATGGTACGAGGCGAACTTTTTCGACCTGGCCGGAGGGTTTTTGCGTAACCGGGCAGCCGCCCAGGACCAGGCCCAGGACGCCCGCCCCCAAGAGTGCGAGTTTCCGCAAGGTTCGTGTTGATCGAGTCATGATTCGGCTCTCCCCAGGGAGTCTCCCGATCCCGATTCGCTCGGGCGGCCGAGAACTCCTCGAACAAGGCGGTCGGCACCGCCGGGTACCTGAACTATACGTCGTAATCGCATCGAGCGAGCCCGTTTACGTTGCAATCCCGCGCCCAGTGTTACTTCTGCCAAGTGTCCTTGCGAGTGCCTCGACGCGGCCCACGCGAGCCGGCGGCGTCCCCCCGCGTACCGCTCGATCCTTCGTCACCGCGGGCCACGGGGCTTGACTATCCGTCCCCCAGCAGGCGGTTTCGCTGTGAACCTGGGCAATTCTCGCGTTCCCGGCGCGAAAACGCTATAGTGGGAGACGGGGCAAGGTGCCGTATTCGGCAACCTGATTCCGACCCGGGGCGCCCGCCGGCGGCGAAGCCGCCCGTCGCCCGCCGAATCGACGACACCATCGCATCGTGGAGCTGAGCCGCTGGGAGGAGCCAATGTTTGCA
>JALSRY010000615.1 GCA_026984555.1 Phycisphaerae bacterium | reverse complement strand
AGCGTGAGCGTGGGAAACCTCGACGGGGAGGGCGTTGCCTTGGCGATCGCTCGCGAACAAAACCTCGTGCTGGCTGTCTTGCAGAGCAAGGGTGTACGTTTGCTTCGGTTGTCGGCCTCCGATGAGCCTCTCCCCGACATTGAACAGGTGTCGTGTTGGCCGCCTCGCGGGAGTGGTGTCGATACGCGGGTTTTCTCGGCAGCGTTTTCAGGCGACGGGCGTTTTCTAGTCACATGCGAGGAGATGAGAGAAAGTGAGGCCTCGGCGGCGTCACGTTCGGCCCCGAGCACATACATAGATGTTTGGGAATACATCGCCGACGGCGTGGTCCCGGGGTCACCGGACGTACAGAGGCTGGGCCCGTGGGTACGGCGCGTGCACCGGCGAATGTTCTCGGAGCGGAGCGTTCAGTTTTACATGGCCATCCATCCGCGTTTGCCCGTATTCGCCCTCGCGTCGACGGCCCGTGGCGTTGAACTGTGGGAAATGCCCGATCCATCGGGACCGGTTGCCAAGTCGACGACGCCACGGCCGTCCATTCGGCTCATCGCTCATCTCGGGCGGCACGAGCGTACATGCGAGTGGCTGCGGTTCAGCCCGAACGGGGCGTTGCTCGCCACGGGCGGCACTGATCATACGACATGCATCTGGGATGTCGAGGCTGCTTTGGACGACGCCCGAGCGAGGAGCGACGATCCGCCGGCGGACTTGCTCGACGAGGGACAGCCGTACCGACTGTGTGTGCTGGTGGGTCAGCCCGATCACATCCGTTCGGGCGATTTCAGCCCCGACGGGAAACGCCTGGCGACAGCTTCCGTCGATGGCACGATCTGGCTTTGGCGTGTCCCCACGCTTGACGAGCTGCGCGCCGGAAGCGAGCCCCAGCCGATCGGACGCCTCGCTGGTCATCGTGGGCCCGTGAAGGCGGTGGCGTTCGATTCGTCGGGTAACTGGCTCTTTTCCGGCGGCGCCGACCGTACAGTGCGCGTGTGGTATGTGCGTGAACAATCGCGTGTGAGTGATACCCAGCGCACGAAGTTCGTGCAGCGACCGGCTTGCCGGCTGGTCAATACGCTGCACGGTCATGCCAATGCCGTATTCGATGTGCGGGCGATCGGGGACGGTCGCGTTGTATCGATCAGCCACGACAAGACCGTGCGCGTCTGGTATCCCTTTGTCGATGACGTGCCACAGATGCGCGAACACTTTTCGAGTGTTACCGGGGTCGCGTTTTCGCCGGACGATCGCCACCTGCTCTCGGTTGGCGGCGACGGTGCGCTGATGATCTGGGATCCGAACACCACTTTGCCCGTTGCGCGCGAACATCTTCGGCGACGCGAACTGACCAACCAGGTGGTCACCTGGCGCGCGGGGGACCATGACTGGGCGGCCACCACATCGGGTCACTGGAAGAGCCGGGCGATCATGGATAGCGGCGAAGTGATTATCTGGGACATAGATACGCCACCCCGTGTGGGTAACGTCTGGCATTATCCCAAACTACCGGAAAAGCCGACAGGTTTCCTCGGGGTCGCCATTTCGGCGGACGGGCGACGCCTGGCCGCCGGCGACAAGATGGGGCGCGTGTTCGTGTGGGATGTTTCATCGTTGCCCGATGCGGGGCGCATAGACATGTTGGGCACACGGGTCATCGCCGCGAACACGAGGGTTCGGTCGCTCGCGTGGCTCGATGCGGCGGGCCGGTGGCTGGTGTGCGGCCTGGTCCGCCAGCATCTGGGGGGCGCGTTTGACGACGTGCCCGGAGGAAGCCTGCGTGTGTGGTGTGTGGGGACGGATCGCGTAGAGGTCTTGAGGGCCTCTTCCGACAGCGACAAGGCGATTCGGAGCATCGCCCTCGCTCCTGGAGGTGACGTCTTGGCCGTGCTCTACGAGAGCGGAGCCGTATGGCTGTATCCGGTCGCCTGGTCGGACGGACAGCCCCGGATCGGGCAACCGCGGAAACTCGTGCAGACGGAAGGATTTCTCAGGGCACTGGCTTTCTACCCCGACCGCGACCAACACCGGCTGGCAGTCGGCGCAGTTGATGGCTCGATTCGTATCTGGGACTACCGCGAGTGTGTCGAGCTGGCCACCCTGAGAGGCCAGCTCGGCGTGGTCAACAGCTTGGCGTTCGATCGTAAAGGGCATCGGCTGGCGTCCGCTTCCGCCGGCCAGGAGGGAGCGGACAACGTCGTGTATCTTTGGGAAAGACCCGATTCCCAGGAACGCCGGAAACTGGCACGTACCCGGTCGATCGCCCGGCAGGCCCAATACGTGGTTTGGCGGCTCGCGCACGAAGTCGCCGAGCCGGGCGACGTGCGCAAGTGGATCGAGAACAAGCGGATCGCACTGCCCGAGAGTGTGCGTCGCTTCGCGCTCGAGCACTTCCCGGAGCTGGAATGCGATGTCAACTGGTATCGGCTGGCCGGCGTGCCCGGCGCCATCGAAACGAACATGCCACATGCACGACGAGAACAGCGCCTCAAGTGGTTGCAGGCGGCGCACGAGCGCGCTCCCGAACATCGCTTGATATGGGTGCTGATTGCGGCGACGTACTACCAACTCGGTCGCGAGGAGCACGATCCGGACGCGGCCAGAAGAGACTACGAAAAAGCGCTCGCCGCGCTGCGGATCGACGGCAAGCAACCCGATTGCTTTATCGATCAACTCGTCGGGGCGCACGCCACCGCGGCCCTGCTGTATCAGGCTCTCGGCAAAACGGAGCGTGCCCGCCAACACCTGCGCAAGATGGAATCATTGCTCGAGGCGGGCGAATCCTGGCCGGATGAGTATGCCGAGCTGCTGTTTCTGGCCCGGCAAATCGTCGGCGGAGCCGACACGCCGGATTCCCAACCGGCAGGGGAGCAGCATGCGCACGCGGGCGACTCGACCGGGGCCGGCACGGAGGGGGATGCCCGGCGGTGTCGAAATGGGCGTTAGACCAGGCTCAACAGCTCGAGCGGGTTTTCCAACGCGCCGATGATCGTGCTCGTGAACCGTGCGCCGTCCGCGCCGTCCACGATCCGGTGATCGAAAGACAACGACAACGGCATCAATCGTCGCGGCACGATCTGCATGTCCTCGACCACTTTGGGCTGCCAGCGTGCGCGTCCCATCGCCAGGATGCCCACTTCGGGCGTGTTGACCATCGGCGTGACAAACTCGCCGCCCAAAGCCCCGACGTTCGTGATCGTAAAGGTGGCACCGCGCAGCTCTGCGATGTCGAACTTGGCGGCCCGCGTCCGCTCCGCCAGGTCCGCCAGCTCCGTGGCCAGTTGCGTCAGCCCCTTGTGCTCGACGTTGCGTATCACCGGGACGACCAGGCCCCGCGGCGTGTCCACCGCGATGCCGAGGTTCACGTAGTCCTTGTAGATGACTTCGCTACCCTCGGCGTCGTAGGTGCAGTTGAGCATGGGGTACTTGCGCAGCGCCCCCGCGACCGCCTTCATCACGATCGCGGTCATGGTGATACGGGGCTGTCCGTCCGCGAGCGAGGCATTGAAGCGTTTGCGATAGTTTTCGAGTTCGGTCACGTCGGCCGTATCCGAATGGGTCACGCGCGGCACGCTGAGCCAGGCCCGCGTCATCTGCCGAGCGATGGTCTTGCGGATTTGCGAGGGCTGCTCGCGGCGGATGGGGCCGTACTGGGAAAAGTCGGGCAGGGCGGCCGTTGGAACGGACGCGGTCTGGGTCGCCGCGGGCGCCTCCGCCGGGGGGGGCGGTGCACCGCCGCCGCGGGCGAAACGTTCGACATCTTCCCGCAATACGCGCCCGCCAGGGCCGGTGGCGGGAACCTGCCGGATGTCCACGCCCAGTTCGCGGGCGAGCTTGCGCACCACCGGTGCGGCGGGCACCGGGCCGGTGCGTTCGACGGTTGCCGACGACGGCGCGACCGCTGCGGGCTGGGGCGCGGATTCTGCCGCCGGGGTGGAGCTTGGCGCCGGCGAAACGGTGGGCTGCGCGGCGGGCGGAGTGGCGGATTGCGCGGCGGGTTTCGTCTCTGGCGCGGTTGAGCCGCCGGCTTCCTCGATCGTGAACATCACATCGCCGACGTTGACGACCTGCCCGGGTTCGACGAAGAGCTTTCTGATTGTTCCCGCCTTGGGGGAGGGAATCTCGACGGCGGCCTTGTCGGTCTCGATTTCGAGGACGGGCTGAAACTCGGCGACGGTTTCGCCTTCCTTGACCATCACGCTGACAACCTGGCCCTCGTGGACGCCCTCGCCGAGATCCGGGAGTTTGAACTCAAACATCGTTTCGCAGTCCTGTTGGTTGATGCCCCATGCAGACGCCGGAAGTCGGGCGGGTGCTCAGAACGCCAGCGTCTCGACCGTGGCCCGCACGATCCGCGCCGCGTCGGGCAGATAGGCTTTTTCGTTTACGAAAAACGGGATGATCGTGTCGAAGCCCGTGACCCGGGCCACGGGGGCCTCGAGGAACAGCAGGCTCTCCTCGACGATCCGCGCCACGATCTCCGCGCCGACGCCGCAATGACGCGGTGCCTCGTGTGCCACGACGACCCGGCCGGTCTTGCGGACAGATTCGTGGATCAATTCGGCATCGAGCGGCGCCACGCTCAACAGGTCGAGGACTTCCGCGTCGATATGGTATTCGTCGTAAAGCTCCTCCGCCGCCTCCAGGGCCGCCCGGAGCGTCGCACCGTAGGAGATGATCGTCGCATCGCGGCCGGCCCGCGCCACGACTCCCTTGCCGATCGGCAGTGTTTCGGGATCGTCCGGCACTTCCTCGCGGAACGCCCGGTACGACGCCTTGGGCTCGAAAAAAATCACCGGGTCGGGGTCGAGCACGGCGGTTCGCAAGAGCGCCCGGGCATTTCTCGGTCCGGAGGGAATCACCACTTTCAGGCCTGCGAGGTGTGCGTAGGTGGCTTCGGGTGCTTCGCTGTGGTGCTCGATCGCGCGAATGCCGCCGCCGTAGGGCATGCGCACCACCATTGGGCATGTGAAGCGTCCGCGGGTGCGGTTGCGCAGGCGGCGCACGTGCCCCTCGATGTGGTGAAACGCCGGGAACGAAAAGCCGTCGAACTGCATTTCGCACACGGGGCGGAACCCGCGCACGCAAAGGCCGATCGCCGCCCCGACGATGGCGGCTTCGGCCAGCGGGGTGTCGATCACGCGTTGGTCGCCGAACTCCTGGTAGAGTCCGTCGGTGACGCGAAACACGCCTCCATCCACGCCGACGTCTTCGCCGAGCACGAGTACATCCGGATCATCGCGCATCAACTCCGCGAGTGCGAGGTTCAGCGCTTGGACCATCGTCAGTTGTGCCATTCGTCGTACCTCTGCGAGCCCCGTCAAGCGGGCGCTCGCTCGCCTCAGACTACGTCTCCCGCCTGCTCGCGCGGCGAGGGCGCCGGCAGGGGTGTCTCCAGGTGTCGTTTCAGTTCCGCCATCTGTCGCTGGAGTTCCGGGGTCATTTCGGCATACATGTAGCGGAACATGTCGAACGGGTCGTGCTGGGTATTCTCGTAGATTTCGACCGCGTGTTCGATTTCCGCGTTGATCTCGTCTTTGAAAGCGGCTTCGGTATCGTCGTCGAGGATCCCCTTTTGCCGAAGGTAGCCGGCGAAACGGGGCAGGGGGTCGCGTTTTTCCCATTCGGCGACCTCTTCAGCAGTGCGGTATTTCTTGGGGTCGTCGGCGGTGGTGTGCATCATCAGGCGGTACGTGATCGCTTCGATGACGGTGGGGCCGCCGCCGGTGCGGGCCTTCTCGACGGCCTCGCTGGTTGCGGCGATGACGGCGAGGATGTCGTTGCCGTCGACCTGGATTCCGTCGATGCCGTATGCAAGGGCTTTCTGCGCAAGCGTTTGCGATGCGGATTGCTTGTGGCGCGGGAGGGAGATGGCCCAGTGATTGTTCTGGATTACCATGACCAGCGGGACGTGGTAGACGGTGGCGAAGTTCATGGCTTCGTGGAAGTCGCCTTGCGATGTCCCACCGTCGCCGACAAAACACGCGCAGATGGTGTTGTCGCCGCGCAACTTGCATCCCCAGGCGATGCCCATTGCGTGCTGGCATTGTGTTCCGATGGGGACGCACAGGGGCAGATCGTTGATGCCGTCGGGCGTGGCCGAGCCGAGTTCGGAGCCACCCCACCAGTACAAGTGCTTTTCCATCGGCCAGCCACGCCAGAGGTAGGCGGGAAGCTCGCGGTAGGTGGGGACGAACCAGTCTTCTTCCCGCAGGCAGTACGCGACGCCGAGGGGGGTTGCTTCCTGCCCGCGGCAGGGTCCGTAGGTGCCGAGTCGCCCTTGGCGTTGGAGCATGAGGCATCGTTGGTCGAGCATCCGGGACGCCAGCATGGTCCGATAAAGACGCTTCAGGTCCGCTTCGGGCAGCTTCGGCTCCAAGTCCTTGTCGAGCACGCCGTCGGCGGAAAGGACGGACAGCGACTCGACCCGGCACGGCAATGGTATGTTCTCGCGAGGCACTCGGTTTCCTTTTTTCTGCGGCGGGTCGGCCCAGACCCGCATCCGAAAACGGGAGCGGCATTGTAGCCGGGGCCTCGTGGTGGAACAACACCACGAGGGGGCGGGATGCGTCGTTGGGCCTGTGTGTTCACGCGGATGTCGCCGGGGTGGGTCGCGGGTTGGGGAGCGCAGGTAACACGGCGCGACGGTCGGGGGGCCGTGCGAGAGGCAGGCCCAGGTTGCATCGCACAGTTGGTTCAGGATTGCTCACGACGGGCAGATTCTGGGCGGTATTGCGACCGGGGTGGTTGGACGCCGGGGGCGTCGAAACCCGCGGCGTCGAGCCGGCCTGGGCCGTTTGGCTCTCCAGGCGAGCGGCCGCCGCGGGTCTTGGGCACGCCATAGCGCATGCAGCCGGTGGCCGCAGGGCGTTACATGGATTCGAGATCCCAGGGGTAGTTGGCCTCCACGTTGTTTGTGGTGGTGGGTTTGCTGTGCCCGGTGTAGTCCGTGCTGCGTTTTTGGGCAGCGCAGCCGGCCGCCAGCACGAGCGGCACGACCAAGAGGACGATCAGTAGTTTTTTCATCGCGGGTCTCCTATTCGCGGGGGCGTCTTGCCCCGAACACCGACTGTTGGATGCCGCGGCCGGCGGGTTTCTTCCCGGCAGAGGCGAGACGACACCCGCAGTCGCGGTAGCTCCGGACGGGGCCGACGGCAGGATGGTCACGGCGAGCCGCCGGGTCTGTGGCGGACCGTTCGTGCTACAATTCGGCGTCCGGGGTGGGCGCGTCGTTTCGCCGCGCGCCCCGGGCAGGCACGGAGGCGCAGCTTGTTCGCACGACGGCTCAAGTGGTTTGTCATCTTGATGACGGCCGTTGCGGCGCTTGTGGTGGTGCGCCTGGTCGATATCCAAGTGCTTCGGGCCGACACCTACGAGGCCCTGGCGGACCGGATGCTGACACGCCCGGTGCGCTACTTGGCCGCGCCGCGCGGCAGCATTCTCGATCGAAACGGCCGGGTACTGGTCGCGGATGAGCCGACTTCGGACGTCGCCGTGCGGTACGAGGTGTTGAGCATGCTTGTCGGCGGGGATGAACCGCCGGCCACGCGGGCATATCTGCGCGCGGTTGCCCGCGCGTTGCGCAAACGGGGTGGTTATCCGGCAGAGATGCCCACTCGCGAGATCGCCAGTGATCTGCGGCGGCGGATCGACCGGTTGTGGGGGCGTCTGGACGAACTGTGTGGCACATCGCGACAGGAGCTTGCCGGACGGGCCCGCAAGATCCGGGCGCGTGTCGAGCGGGTGAAATCGTTTGTCCGCAAACGCTCGCCGATCATCGAAGAAATCGCGGAGGAGCACACATTTCACACGCTCATCGCCGGTTTGGACGAGCGGCAGGCGCTGGCGATTCGGGTCGCGCTCGAACCGCACAACCCGTGGTTGCGTGTGGTGCCCAGCGCGCGGCGGGTGGCGCGCGGCGCCGACAATCTGGTGCATGTGCTGGGGCGGGTGGGATCGGCGAGTCCGGACCGCATCGAACACGATCCGCTACGCGAGGACGAGCTGCGCGGGTTGCGAGCGGGCGATCGCTGTGGTGTCAGCGGTGTCGAGCGTCTGGCGGAACTGACGCTGCGCGGCACGCGCGGTCGTGTCGTCGAAGATTTCGACCGCAGTATCCTCGAACGGCTCGATCCGGTTCCCGGGCGGAATGTTCGACTGACGATCGATCGTGACATTCAGGATCGAGCCTACGCCATCCTCAAGGACGCCGTGGACCGTAGTGAGAATC
Organism: Phycisphaerae bacterium; assembly: GCA_026984555.1. Taxonomy (GTDB): domain Bacteria; phylum Planctomycetota; class Phycisphaerae; order UBA1845; family Fen-1342; genus JALSRY01. The sequence continues at coordinate 359 of JALSRY010000615.1, read as the reverse complement.
CTTGCGGCGGGGCAGCGGTCGTGATCGATGCGGCCACGCGGGACGTGCTGGCGCTGGTGAGTTATCCGGCGTATGGGTATGACGAGTATCGCACGCGTTACGCGGAGATGATCCGCGATGCACGCTGGATGCCGACGCGTTTCCGGGCGGTCGCCGGGATCTATCCTCCGGGTTCGACCTGCAAGGTCATCGCGCTCTACGGCGCGCTGGCCGAGGGCGTGGTCAGACCGGAGACAACGATCGAGTGCAACGGAGTCTTCCGGCCGGAGCAGCCCAACCGCTTCCGCTGTTGGATCTACAACATGTATCACGCCACGCACGGGCCGCAGAGAGCTACCGACGCACTGCGCAACTCGTGC
>JALSRY010000614.1 GCA_026984555.1 Phycisphaerae bacterium | reverse complement strand
TGATTTGTCCTTGCGTGCAACCTGGAATATAAGCCTTGACGTAGAATAACTTTGTCAGCCACGGTTGTACAGGATCATTTGGACCCGCGACGCGCGGGCGCGTTACCCGAACGACGCGGACGACGTATCGGCGGCCCGTCGAGCGTCATCAGCCCCTTGCAGGCGAACATGCACTTGCTGGCTCCCACACTTCTGGTAGGTCTGATCGCCGCCGCCGTTCCCCTCGTCGTGCACTTGCTGCTGCGCCCACGCCCGCGACGGGTGATCTTCCCTCCGCTGACCATGCTGGCGACGGCGTTGGCCTCCGGCCAGCGCGCCCAGCGAATCCGCAATGTGTGGTTGCTGCTTCTGCGCACACTGCTGGTGGCGGGCCTGGTGTTCCTGCTGGCCGGCCCCACGTGTTCCCGCCGCGGGGGGGGAATCGTCCGGCGAGAGCCGGTGGCTTGTGTGGTGGTGTTCGACGACTCGTGGAGTTTGCGCTACGCGCTCGACGCACGGACAACACTGCTCGACCGCCAGTTGCGCCGCGCCGCCGCATTCGCCCAACAAGCCCGCACCTGGCCCCAGCCGTCACAAATCGGGCTCGTTTGGACGGACCCGACGCGTGATCCGATCCCCCTGACCGCGGATCCAGGTGTCGTGGGGGACGCATTGCGTACCGGGCCATCCCCCCACCCCCATGCCGCGGGCCTGGGGGCGGCGATGCGCCAAGCCGCCGCGATGCTCCAGCTCGCCCGGCAACCTCACCGGCGAATCGTCGTCTTTACCGACAATGCCCGCCACGCCTGGCGGGATGTACCTCCCGGCCTGCTCGCCGGTCTGGAGGGCGCGACGGTCAGCGTGCGTCAGGCAACCAGCCAGCCTCGCAGCAACCTGGCCATCACCGGGGTCTCCGCCCCGCGCGGGCTCCATCCGCAAAGCCTGCCGCTGCGGCTCAGCGCTCAAATCCGGGCCGACGGCATCGACGCCGACTGTCGCCTGGTGCTGCGCGAGGGCGGCGCGGTCTTGCAACGACTCCAGCCGCAGCGGATCTCCGCCGGCGACACGCTCGACGTCTCCTTCGTCCTTCCCCCGCGCGCTCCCGGACTCTACGGCTTTGCCGTCGAGCTCGACCCACCCGATCGGTTGGGATATGACCAGCGGAGGTACGTGGTGTGCCAGGTCGGTCGCCGCCCGCGAGCGTGGCTGGTCCGGCAACCGGGCGACGCGACGACCGATCTGACCGCACTGTTGATGCACAACCTGATCGCACCCGAGACACTGCCGGACAGTGCCCAGCGTGTCGAGTTCCACGAGCTGACCCCCGCGGACCTCGCCACCGTGACCGGCGCGGACCACCCGCCCAACGTGAAGCCGCCCGACTTCGTCGTGCTGATCGGTGGCGTGGAACTCAACGAAACCCAGCGGCGGGCCCTGCTCACCTTCGCCGAGCGCGGCGCGACGGTGCTGCTCGTGCCCGGGTCGATTGCCGACGGCGGCGATTGGCCCGGCCTGCGCCGGCTGATCGCCCGGTCGGTGCAGCCCGCGGAACAGCTCGACGCGGTGACCAGTCTGACCTGGTCCCCCGCCCATCCCTGGGCCCACGACGAGCTGCTGGCGGAGATGACGCGCGCCGCCGTGCGCCGGCGCATCGTACCCACCGGCATCGAGGACGTCGTCGCCGTGCTCGCCCGTTACACGGACAGGCGTCCGGCGATACTCGAACGTTCGTGGGGTCGCGGGCGTGTCGTGTTGCTCACGACCTCGCCGGACCCGGCGTGGAGCGAACTCGGTGTGCGGGCCGCGGGGCTGCTCTCGTGGCTGTACCGCCTGATGACCGAATCGCTCGGGCCGGCGGATCGTATCGCCGGTTTTCGCGTCGGAGAGGTTGCCCGTACCGCGTTTGCCGGCATGCCCGGCAACGCGACCGTCCGCCTCGAAAACTCCGCCGCGGACCAGCGATCACGCTCGATCCGCCTGGTTGAGGGGGTTCCGCGCGCCGGCTGGCCGACCGATCAGCCGGGCATCGTCTCGGTTCGCTACGCCCGGGACCACACCGCCGCCATGTACGCCGTCAACTGGCCGCCCGAGGAATCCCGCCTCGCGCCGGCTTCCATCCAACAGTTGCGCCAGGTGCTCGGCACCGAAGCGGTCGAGATCGAGCTCCCGCACGAAACCCGACCAGCCGGCAAGCGCTGGTGGCGGCGGCTGTTGGGACTGCGTGATCCGGCGCGGGTGCTGGCGTTCGGGTTGATGGCTATGCTGTTGCTGGAAACCTGGGCAGCGCGTGCTCGGCGGGGGGCGGCGGTCGAAAGGTAAAAAAACGGCCCCCGCGCCGGCCGCCTTGCCGACGCGGGGACTTGAAGGGGGACACGACAGCTTCCAGTGATATTCTTGAATTGTTTTGTTGAAGTTTCTGGGGAATCTGGCCGACATTTCCGTGGGCCGCACCGCAGGCCCGCGCAGGTCTGATAGACGGTGGGTTGCAATCACCGCGCGTCCATCTATGATGCGCGCATGCGTGTTATCACCCCGACATTTTTTCTTTCGGGCTTCGCGTTTTTCCTCATCGGTTGCCAGGCGCCGACGCCGCCGGCCGGTCCCACACAGGTTACACTCCATGCGCCGGACCGGGAGGCCTTGGTCGACACGGCGGCGGAAGTACTTCGCCAGCGAGGATTTCCGCTACGCCGCATCGACCGGACCGACGGCGTCATCGTCAGCCGTCCGGTAACCAGCCAGCAGTGGTTCGAGTTCTGGCGCCACGACGCCCTGGGCCCCTACCAGCTCCTCGAATCGAGCATGCACACCATCCGACGGATCGTCACCGTGCGGGTCGAGCCCACCGGGCGAGGGCAGTCCGAGGCGCTCCGCGTCTCGGTCGAGGTCGATAAACAGCGCTACAGCGTCCCCGAACGACAGGTCACGACGACTTCGGGTGCACTCGCGATTTACAGCGAACGGCTCCCGACCACCACCGGCCGGCGCGCCCGCACCGCCGCCGTCGAGCACTGGGTTCCGCTCGGTCGCGACGCCTTGCTCGAACGCGCCTTGCTCGACCGCATTGCCGCGTCGGCCAATGCCAGAATCACCCCCCAGACGCGACCCGCGACCACTCGCCGCCCGTCGCCCCCAACCACGGTCACCCTGGCAGCGGCGGGGTCTTGAGCGGATCGCCGCCCTCGGCGTAGTCCGAAGCAACCACGATTTCGTTGAGCCGCCGCTCGACACTCTCCGGAAACCCGTAGTAGTCTTCGGCACGGATCGCGAACACATTGCGCTGGTTCTCATATCCGGCGGCATGCCCGTCGAGGAAGAGGATGTTCACGGTCTGCGCCCGGTGATTGGTCCGGTGCAGCACGTCCGACCCGAGGCTGTTGGCATCGAGCAGTAGCGCCCGGGCAGGCAGTTTCAACTCGTTCTCGCCCAGATTGTCGATGCGGTCGCGCGTGGTCTGGTCGAGTTGGCGGTAGAAATAGGAGCAAAACACGTCTTCGTCGCCCCCCGGCTGGCCGAGCTTTTCGAGTTCCTCAGTTGGATCGGTCGAGTCGTCCGCCGGACAGAACAACACCCTCGGGTCGTTGAGATCGCGCGTGAGGATGTCGCCGAGCCCCTGGCTGGCGTGCATCAGGCCGATGCGAACCTGGTTGGTAGCCCACTCATCAAATCCCTGCGAGGGGAAATAGGGCAACGGGATCGCCGGACCGCGCGGAATCGCGTCGCGGTTCTGGTACGCGTAGGCCTGGATTGCCAAGCCCAGCGATCGCTGGTTCGAAAGACACACCGAACGCCGGGATTGTTCGCGTGCCCGCGTGAGCGCGGGAATCAGGATCGAGATCAACATCGATATGATCGCGACCACCACCAGCAGTTCGATCAGGGTGAACGCACGAAGACGAGGGCGTGTGGGCATGGCTGGTTCCGTTTCCTGCCAGGTTCGATCAGACTCCGTCCGCGCAACAGGATATACGAACCGACCCGCGTAGACGATGCAGTTCAGGCATGACGCGGAGGGATCGGGATTCCCAACAGCCGCATCACCTGCTTGAGATCCTCCCAGGTCTTGGCCTTTTCCCCCGGACTACGCAGCAGGTACGCCGGGTGGTAGGTCGGCATGAGCTTGATCGCCGGCAGGCCGAGATAGGCCAACCCCGGCGGCGGGAAATCGTGGAACTCGCCGCGCAGCCGCCCGATTGCCGTCGTGGTTTGCAACAGGGTTTGCGACGCCGGCCGGCCCAGCGCGACGATCACGCGCGGCCGCAGGATCGCGAGCTGCCGAAACAAGTATGGGCTGCACGCGCTCATCTCCTGCTCGTTGGGCGTGCGATTGCCCGGCGGGCGACACTTCACGATGTTGGCGATGTACACCTGCTCGCGCGTCAACCCCATCGCCGCGATCATCCGCGTGAGCAACTGCCCGGCCCGGCCGACGAACGGGATCCCCTTCCGATCTTCGTCCGCCCCGGGTCCCTCGCCCACGAACACCAGCTCGGGGCGCGCTTTGCCCACGCCAAACACCGTCTGCGTGCGATGCTTGTGCAGGCCGCAGCGCTCGCACCCGCGCACGCACGTCTCGTCCAGTTGGGCCAGCGCCGCCTGCGCCTCGCTCTCGGACAGCTCGCGGTCACACAACGGCGGCAACCCGCCCGGCTCGACTGAAGAGGCCATGATCGGAGTTTCCACCGAAGGAACAGGGTCCGTGTCCGCCGCCGCGGCGGCCCGCTGGATGGTCCAGTGCGTCACGCCGAGTCGGCGTTCGTTGCGCAACCACGCTCGCAACCCGGAAATCACTGGTTCGCTCGGTTCGTTTCGCACGATGAAAAAGATACGCGCCCGCTTTTCATCAGGCAAGGGAGTCAACCGTTGCGACGACGCCGCGGACAAAACGCGTACCGCCTCGCCGGGCGCAAGCGTTGCGCCCCCATCGCCACACGCAACGGGCCGCCCGCCCCGGCAATCATCAACCTGGTGGTGCTGATAATGATGGTCGGGTCGGCCGGCGCCGCGCAGAACGCCCCCGTCACGATCCTTCGCCCCACGCTCGGCCGGCCGGTGTTCGTCGAGCCGGGGCACGTCTTCGCGATCGCGGTGCGGCTGCCGGATTCGCCCGCGTCTCCGCCGGCCGTAACCTTGCGTGCCCGCGACGGTCGCCGGCTCCCCCTGCCACACCTCACCGAAGACACCTCGTGGACTGCGGACCGGCCGATCCGCGTCCGCGTTCCGGCGGAAACACCCGCGGGCACCTATGACCTGCTGGTACAGACCGGCACAAGCAGCGCCCAGGCCCCCCACTGCGTTGCGATCGGACACTACGGCGACGACCTGCGGATCGTCCACTTGGGCGACATGACCGTGGGCGATGTCACCGCCCCCGACTTCGACAGCCGCCTGGTAGACGAAATCAACCTCGTCGCCCCCACCGTGATCATCGCCACCGGCGATTACCTCGACGCGCCGCTGTCGCAAACCGACCGCGGCTGGCGGCGACTCGTGGATTTCCTTACCCGGTTCGACGCCCCGGCGATCCTGGTCTGTGGCGACCGCGACGACATGGACCACTACTGCCGATTCGCAGCCCCCAGCCCGGTCGGCGTCGTATCCATCGGGCCGCACCGCGTGATCGTACTCAGCGACCATCGTCTCGCCCCCCTCTCACGCGACCGCGACCAGCTCCGGTGGGTCGAGCACACGCTGACCCGCACGCCTCCGACGGGCGTGACGATCGTCGCCGCCCATGCCGACCGCCCCAACCTGTTGCGCATCTGGGACGCCGCCGGCACCCTGAAGAACATGATCGCCGCCGGGCACGTCGGCCTGTACCTCGCCGGCGGCAGCCGCGACTGGGACGGCCACGCCTACCGCGAGACGATCGACGCCGCCAGCCCGCTCGTGTACGTGCGCACCCACGCGGCCTCGGCCTCGACCCGCGACGGCGCCGACGGTGTCCCGCATTACCGCGTCATCGACCTGCGCGACGGTCGCGTGCGGCTCGCGGGCACAGCCGGACCGCCCGACAGTCCCTCCCTCCCCGCCGGCAGACTCCGCGCGGTCTTCGACGGCGCGAACGACGGCTCGCGGCCCGTCGTCCGGTTCCGTATCACGAATACACTGCCGGTTCCCTTCGATCGGCTGACCGTCACCACGCGGGTGCGCAAGACCGGCGCCGACCGACCCTGGTGTGTCGGTGCCACGATGATCGAAACCGTTGACCTCGGTGCGACGTGGCTCTGCCGGGTGCGGCTCGATGTGCCCGACCGCGGCGCGGCCGGAGGCATGGTCGGCACCGGACCGCAACCGCTGGTTCCGAAGGTCGCCGTCCACATCGACGCCCCTGACGTGCTGCGTTTCGAGACGCGCCGGACCCGCGACGGCGTGCAGTACCAGACGCTCGTCTCGCCGCCACCAACGTTCGACGTGCGTAACGCATCGGGCGCGCCGCTGGTCGTGACGCCTCTTGTACGGCTGGCGGGCACGCCGATCGCGTATCGGCCGGCGGCGGGACCGGAGCGATTCGCAGACGCATTTCGAATCCGTCTCGGGCCGGGCGAGGCCGCTCGGTTGCAGCCCGATTTGTCGGCGGCTAGAGTCCCTGCGGGCGTGCAGACGCTACAGGTATACTTCGAGGGGCTGACCGGTGTCGGCCCGTTCTGTCGCCCGCTGCGTGTGGAGCTGGTTCCCGCGCGCGAGCATGCACCCTTGGCCCGGGGACGCTGACGTGGACCACAAGCCGTTCGAAAAACCACCGATCAAGCCGCTGTCGCTGACGATCTTCTTCCCCTGCTACAACGAGGTGGACAACGTCGAGGCGATGACACACAAGGCGGTCGAGGTCGGCCGCCGCGTCGCTGACGATCTCGAAGTCATCATCGTCGATGACGGCAGCAAGGACGGCACCGCCGAAGTCGCCGACCGCCTCGCCGAGGAAATACCCGAGGTCCGCGCCGTGCACAACCGCCCCAACCTGGGCTACGGCGGAGCGTTGCAGCGTGGTTTCCGCGCAGCCACGAAAAACTGGATCTTCTACACCGACGGCGACGGACAGTTCGACCTCGAAGAGATCCCCCGCGTGCTCCCCCTGCTCGAAAAGTACGACATCGTCTCGTGCTACCGCCTCGACCGCCAGGACTCGCTCATCCGCAAGCTCAATGCGTTCGCTTGGACAACGCTCGTGAACATGCTGTTTCACATCGGCGTCAAGGACATCGACGGCGCGTTCAAGTTCTACCCCAAACCGTTCATCGACGCGATCGAGTTGCACTCGATGGGCGCCCTGATCGACACCGAGATGCTCGCCAAGGCCCGCAACATGGGACTGTCCATCGGCCAGACCGGCGTGCGCCACCTGCCCCGCACCGCCGGCGAGCAAACCGGCGCCAACATCCGCGTGATCCTACGGGCGTTCAAGGAGCTGTTCAAGCTCCGCCACCGGATCAAGAACGAGGGCCGCCCACCCCGAAACCATTAGCCGCCCCCTGCCCTCGCCCGCCACCGCCGGACGAACGCTACGCCCGGGCGCGCAGCCGGCGCCCCACCTCCGCCAGCCAACCGGACTCGCAGGAGCCATACGGGCGGAATTTCTCGATCGTCCCGCTTTCCTCGCTGTATAGCAGGGCCCGGTGGAAGCCGAGCTTGTTCGCCTCCGGCGTGTCGATCAGGTTGCTGGAATCCGCCGCCCCCACCTGGAACAACACCCGATGGTCAAACTCGCCGATCGTCTGCCGGTCGAGCGTTCGCTCCAGCGTGGCCAGCGTGTCCGCCCAGACGATCGCGTGCATGCCCAACGGGGGACCGTCGCGCAGCAATTCGCTGAACACGCGATCGGGCGAAGGTGGGCGGTCCTCGTCGACCGAGAAGCTGAAATCATCCTCGCGCCGGCGCAACATGCGGTACCGTTGGAGCCCGTGAACCAGCAGGAACACACGAGGCGCCGCCTGCCCCGACCCATCCTCCAATCGCCGGCCCAACTCCCTCCCCAACGCGCCGATGGCTGCGCCCACGTCCCGCCAGGCCACGAAACGCACGTCGTGCGGCAGCGCCGCGGCGACATCGTGCAACCCGTGCTCGCGCCGTGTCTCGCCGGCGCTGCCGTCGAGTATCACGAACCGCGCTTCGGCAGGCGATGCCTGGCTCGCCAGCGCGACGAGCGCCGCGGCAAGCAGCGCCCCCGCCGCATCGTCCCGCTGCCCAACGATCAGGAGGTTCGCGCCGGCCTGTCGGGCAAACGTCAGCGAAGTCGGGTCCTTGATCGCGACCGCCTCACCCAGCCACACGCGCGGCGACACCGGCGCTTCCGGCCAACGCGGCCGCGCGAGCCAGTCCGCGAGCACGCGGTTGCGGCGAATGTCGGCAGGTGCCGAGCCCTCGAACACGATCGGTGGCGCGGCGGCCATGCCCCGCCCGTGCGCCAGCGCCCGCACGGCGTCGAGATACTCAACCCGCTCGTCGTCCGGCAGCCACGCCGTCTGAAAGGGGCTGTTGCCTTCCACGAGTCCGCCGGCGTCGTTGTAGATCGCCTCCCCCGGTCGCGACAGCAGCCGGGCCGCGACGTTCGTATCGTCGAGGATGAGCTGCGAATCGGCTTCGGAACAGTGCAGGGCGATACGCACGGCCATCTGCCCCATCGTGCTGCGGGCCAGGCTCGCCGCGCCCCCCAACGTCTGGGAACCAAGCAAGACA
>JALSRY010000613.1 GCA_026984555.1 Phycisphaerae bacterium | reverse complement strand
CGACCGACTATTTCAAGAAAGCCGGCGTGCGGGTGGTCAACATGAGCTGGGGCTGGTCGCTCAAGGAGATCGAGTCCGGGCTGGAAGCCAACGGCATCGGCGATTCCGCCGAGCAACGCGGCAAGCTCGCCGGCCGCATCCTCGGCTACCTGCGCGAGGCACTCCACGACGCCATCAAGCGCACGCCGGAAATCCTCTACATCTCCGCTGCGGGCAACTCGGACAACGACGTGGCGTTCGACGAGGTGATCCCTTCGTCGATCGAGCTGCCCAACCTGCTGATCGTCGGCGCGGTGGACCAGGCCGGCGAACCCACCTCGTTCACCAGCTCGGGCAAGAACGTGGTCGTCTACGCCAACGGCTTCGAGGTCGAAAGCTATGTCCCCGGCGGGGCACGGATGAAAATGTCCGGTACGTCGATGGCTTCGCCGAACGTCGCCAATCTCGCGGCCAAGCTCTTTGCGCTCAAGCCCACCCTCAAGCCCGCGGAAGTCATCGACTACATCAAACGCGGCGCCGATCGGCACGAGGGCAAGTTCTCCTACTTGCTGCTGAACCCCAAAAAATCGGTGGCATTGCTGGACGAACGCTAAGACAACCGGCGGGGCCGTCGCGGACCCGCGCAGCCCGGGGCCGACCACCCTCGGCCGGTTCCGGTGCCCCGGCGCCGCGCCGGCGAACCGGCGGCCGGGGCATACCCGCGCGGTGCGTGACGACACGCTGGTTGCCCCCCCGGCGGGGTCGTACAGTACGTAACCGGGGCCTGGTCAGGTTGGACTGCCATGAAGATTCACGGACTACTGCTCGATGTCGAAGGTGTGTTGGTCGCCGACAAACGCTACCAGGCGGTCGAAACCGCTGTCGATTTCGTCGCCGCCGCCCGGTCCGCCGGTTGCCCTTTGCGGCTGATCACGAACAACACGACCGACGACCGCCCGGCGATCATCGACAAGCTTCGCCGCGCGGGTTTCGATTTCTCCCTCGACGAGCTGCACACGTGTACCGCGGCGGCCGTGCGCGCCCTCGGCGAGCTCGGTGCGCGTCGTTGTCTCGTGCTGGGCACGGACGGGCTCCGGGCGATCTTCGCGCATGCGGGGCTGGAAGTCACCGATGCGGCGGAGGTGGACGCGGTGGTGGTCGGGCTGGATACGGGCCTGACGTTCGAGAAGCTGCGGCTGGCATGCGAGGCCGTCGCTGACCACGGAGCCGCGCTGATCGCGCTGCATCGCAACCGGCTCTTCCCCGACAGTGCCGGCCGGGCCTCGCCCAGTGTCGGAGCGATCGTGGCGGCGATCGAGTACGCCACGCAGGTTCAACCCGCCGTGATGGGCAAGCCCAGCCCCGCGTACTACCGGCAGGTGCTCGACGACCTCGGGTTGGATGCCGCCGACGCCGTCATCGTCTCCGACGACCCGTTTTCCGACCTGGCCGGCGCCAAACGCCTGGGCATGTCCGCGGTCTTCGTGCTCTCGGGCAAGTATCGCGACCCTTCGATCGTCGAGCGCATCGACGCTGCCCAGCGACCGGATATCATCGTGCCGCGCATCGGCGACTTGCTCACCACGGGCGGTGCGCACTTCTAGCGGCCCTTGACGCCACGCCGGCTCCGCGGACATATTCAGCCGCGCCGGTGGGATGGAGCGACAGGGCTTCGGTCGCGTTACCGGCTTCGATGCGGGGCTACGCCGGGTTCACGCAGGACGGGCCGGGCGCCGGCGGGGTCGGTGGCTCCGCTTCGCCAGAGGGCCGGGAGATGCGTCGTGGCGGGATTGCTTGCGGTGGACAACCTGGCGCAGCTCCTGACGCTGGAGAGTCTGGCGGCGTTGCTCACGTTGACGGCG
>JALSRY010000612.1 GCA_026984555.1 Phycisphaerae bacterium | reverse complement strand
TCTGGAAGGGTCGGCGGTACAAGGAATACCGGGGGATGGGGTCGCTGGGAGCGATGGTGCGGGGCAGTGCCGAACGGTACGGGCAATCGGCCGACCAGCCGCAGAAAATGGTGCCGGAGGGGGTCGAGGGGCGGGTGCCCTACCGCGGTCCGCTGAGCGAGTTCGTGTACCAGCTCGTGGGAGGATTGCGCCAGGGGATGGGCTATTGTGGCGCGCGGGACATCGCCGAATTCCGTCGCAACGCCCGTTTTGTGCGCACGAGCGCCGCGGGGATGGTTGAATCTCACCCGCACGACATTACGATCACGAAGGAACCGACGAATTACGCCATCGAATACCACGGCGACGAGTGAGGTCGCGACCATGAACGAGAGCGGCAAGCGGAGAGACGGGCGATGGGCGTGGACGCTGGGGGCCGGTGTGGCCTTGGCGGGTCTGACGCTGGCGTCGGGCTGCGCGCAGATTCCCAACCAGTGGGTCGAGGACGGCCCCGCGGCCGGCGAATCCTGGGAATCGCCCACGAGTGCCGAGATTCTCGCGAAGGTCAAGCCGGCCAAGCAGCGTAACCGTGGCTGGAAGCCCACCGCCCCCGCCGAAACTTCCGGCGCTGTGATCCACGGGCCGCTGTATTTCGAAGATCCCTTCGAAGACAAGGGCGCCGGGCGCACCGGGCGAAACAAGTACTACATCGGCTGGGAAGACTACTTCGCGGTAGCGTACTGCTACTCGCGTTTCACGCTCAACTGGCTGGCCCTTCCGGTCAGTACCGTTGTCACTCCACCCTGGACCGCGATGGAAAGCGACGGCGAGCTGTCGGAGCAGGCGCTCGGCTACGACCACGACGCCGCGCGCGTCACGGCGGAGGCGAACTAGCCGCTTTTCCCGCCTTCGCGGGGTTCTGCTGTTGCCACGCTTCGCGTAGCGCCGCGCGCAGGTTCGCGTGTCTGGGTTGATCCTCGAAGCCGTAGCGGCGCATCTCGGCGAGCACCCGCTCGAGCGACCAGCCCTGTTTGCAGATGCGGTAGAGCCCCACGGCGAGCCCGGTGCGGTTCGCACCGGCGGCGCAGTGGACAAGGAGGGGCGCTGCGTGCGGGTCGAACAAGACCGCCTCGATCCGCGCGCGGTCGTCGGGGGTGCTCGATCCGTCGCCTCGCAGCGGCACGTTGACCCAACGCAGGCCGAGCCGCTCGGCGGCGCGACGCTCGCGGATGCTCTCGGGCGCGTCGGGGTCGAGCAGTGAAAGCACGGTGCGGACGTGGTAGCGCCGAGCGACGGTCGCCAACTCGGCGGGCGAGACCCGCCCCGAACGGTAGAGCCGACCGGGAACGACCACACCGAAACGCTTGGGCAGGTGGTGGTAGTGATACCAGCCGGCGGCCGCCCCCGCGACGATGAGGATGGCCAGCCCCGTGGCGATTTTCGTTTTTCGACGGGCGATCGGGATCACGTCGCGTCGCTCCCGCGGGGGGCGCCGTGTGGCGGCGCCGTTTCGTGTGGTGTGCGGTTTTTCATGGGTTGTGGTCAGTACAGCATCAGGCGCACACCGGTGATGACCAACAGGACATAGAAAACCGCGCGCAGCAGGCCGACGGGCAGGCGATGGGCGAGTCGGCCGCCGAGCGAGCCGCCCAGGAGGGCACCGGGCGCGAGCCACAACGCGAGCCAGAGTCCCTGGACGACGTGGATTCCGTGCATGTTGTGCACGGCGACGGCTTGACATACCGCTCCACCGCCGGCCAGCGCAATGATCATACAGGACGAGTTGGCGATGGCGCTGGGGAGTCGGATGTGCAGGATGTAGCTTTGGGCGGGGACGGCCCAGATGCCCCCGCCGATGCCGAGC
>JALSRY010000611.1 GCA_026984555.1 Phycisphaerae bacterium | reverse complement strand
CTCGCAATTGCGAGATCAAGGCCGACGTGGTGGCCCGCGATGAACGCGAGGACGATCTGCGGATGATCCTCAACTACGGGCACACGATCGGCCACGCCATCGAGCACCTGCTCGGGTATGCCCTCCGGCACGGGGAGTGCGTGGCGCTGGGCATTCTGGCGGAGAACGAGATCGCGGTGCGGCGGGGGCTGCTGGCCGACGAGGACGCCCGTCGGATCGCCGCGCTGATCGGCACGCTGGGTCTGCCGACGCGCTTGCCGCAACGCCTCGGTGCGGAGCGCGTGGAGGAAGTTTGTCGGATGGACAAGAAAGCGCGGAGCGGCGCGGTGCACTATGTGCTGGTCGGCGCGACGGGCGAGCCGGTGGTGGTACACGACGTTACGCCGACAGAGCTTGCGGCGGGTCTGGAGGCGATCAATCCTTGAGCCGGAGACCGGCCGACGGCCGAGTTGATCCTGGGGCTCGGCGGTGGCGCGGCCTGGTTTCGGATCACGAAACGCGTGTGCCGGCGGGGATTGGGCGGTCGAGCGTCAGCAGGGCGAGTGTTTGCCGATCGTCGGTGCAGGCGGCCAGGAGCATTCCCTGGCTTTCCAAGCCGCGCATTTTGCGTGGGGGCAGGTTCGCGACGACGACGATTTGTTTGCCGACCAGTGCCGCCGGCTCGTAGTAGCCCTTGATGCCGGCGATGATTTGCCGCTGTTGGTCGCCGAGATCGACTTGAAGCACGAGCAGTTTGTCGGCGGCGGGATGTTCCTCGGCCTGGGTGATCGTGGCGACCCGGAGGTCGAGCTTGAGGAAATCGTCGAACGCGATGAGTGATTGCGGAGCGTCTGCCATCATGGGTCTCCATCGTCCGGTCGTGGCGTTGCCGCCACGGGTTCACGCGAGTTTCATCGGCGGTGTGGTGCCCGGCGCAGCGCGGTGGTGCTGCGCGCGGCACCCCATCGACAGCGCAGGGTAGCGGCGTGACGGGGGCGGTTCCAGTGCACGGAGTCAGCCTGGCGGATCGCGGATTTCATGTGTCGGCGCGGGCCGTATCGAGCGGGCCGATCTCCGCCTCGACCGCGTCGAGGATCTCGTTGGACTCGATCAGGTGTCGAATCGCCTCGATGTCGGGGTAGAGCACGCGGTCGTCGACGAGGGGCGGCACAGCGCGGCGGATGATGTCATAGGCGATTTTCGAGCCGCGGCCGGGTTGTTTGCCGTCGTAGAACTCATACGCCTGGGCGGCGGCCATCATCTCGATCGCCAGCACGGTGCGGACGTTGCGGAGGATCTCGGTGCACTTGCGCACGGCGATGGGCCCCATGCTGACGTGGTCTTCCTGGTCGGCGGAGACGCTGATCGAGTCGACGCTGGCGGGGTGCGACAAGACCTTGTTTTCCGAGACGAGCGCGGCGGCGGTGTACTGCGCGACCATCAGCCCCGAGTTGAGTCCCTTGCCCTCGACGAGAAAATCGGGCAACCCCGACAACGCCGGGTTGAGCATGCGGTTGATGTGGCGCTCGGCGAGGTTGGCGATCTCGGACATGGCGATGCAGAGGTAGTCCATCGCGAGCCCGACGCCCTGGCCGTGGAAATTGCCGGCGGCGTAGTAGGCGCCCTCGTCGGCGAAGAACAGCGGGTTGTCCGCCGCCGAGTTCGCTTCGGTCGTGATCACGCCGCGCGCGTATTCGAGCGTGTCGAGCGACGGGCCGATGACTTGTGGCGTGCAGCGCATGCTGTAGCCGTCCTGTACCTTGCCGGTCTTGTCCTTCATGATCTCGCTGTCGGCGAAGAGGCGCAGCAGGTTGGCGGCGACGGCGGCCTGACCCCGATGGGGGCGGACGCGATGCACCGCCGGCTGGAACGGCCCGACCACCGCCCGGAGCGCGTCGAGCATCATGGCGGCGGCGATCATGGCGTTCTTGAGGACACGTTCGGCGTCGTACACCAGCAGGGCCGCGCCGCCGGTCATCATTTGCGATCCGTTGATGAGGCCGAGTCCTTCTTTGTACGTGAGGTCGGTCGGTTCGACGCCGGCGCGTTTCATGGCTTCGGCGCCGCTGAGCAACTCGCCTTTGTAGAACGCCCGACCTTCGCCGATGGCGACTTCGGCGAACTGCGAAAGCGGAGAGAGATCACCGCTGACGCCCAGCGAACCTTTTTCCTGCACGTAGGGGATCACGCCCTTGTTGATCATCGCGATGACGGTATCGATCAGTTTTTCGCGCACGCCGGAATAGCCCTTGGCGAGCGTGTTGGCCCGCAGGAGCATTCCAGCGCGGACGACATCGGGGGGCTGGGGGTCGCCGGTGGCGGCGGAATGGCTGTAGATGATGCGTCGCGAGAGCTCGGCGCTCTGCTCGGGCGAGATGCGGATGCGGGCGAACTCGCCGATGCCGGTCGTGACGCCGTAAATCGCGATCCCCTCGGTCACGCATTGTTCGAGAAACGCGCGGGAGGCGCGGATATGCTCGCGGGCGTGTTCGGCGACGCGCACGCTGGCTCCGTCGCGTGCCACCGCGGCGATCTGCTCGATGGTCAGGCCGTGGCCGTCCAGAACGACTTCCATGGGTGGTCCTTTCGCTTCGGGGCGTTGCGGAATGCGGGTGCCCCTCGCCGTGGGATCGGCGCGGCCGGCGTCCGCCGCGCCGCAACGAGCACGCCAATCCGAGCTCGGCATTATAGCACCCGGCGATGACGCCCCAAGCGCCCGCGCGCGGAGCGCACCAGTTCCCGCGAGCGTGGTGGAATCCTACGCGGCGCAGAGGACCGAGCGGTTATAATCGCGCTGAGAGGTCGGCGGTTGCTTCGCCGTTGCTGGGTGGCTGGCGACCAGGCGCCGCGGAAAACGCTTTGTGCTACGGACTCTGACATGGCAAACGGGTGTGACACGGTTCCAGACGCGTTGCGCGACCGGTATGCGCAAATCACCGCGCTGACGGACGGATTCTGCGAGAAGCATCTTGACGACGACGATGCCGCCGCCATGCGGGAGCTTGTGGCGCAGCTCTGTTGCGAGACAGCCGCCGTCGCACGGGGAAAAGCGGAGAGCTGGGCGGCGGGCGTGGTCAGCCGGGTCGTGCATGCCGGCGCGTACGACATGGGCGCACGCCACAGGCGACCCACCACGCACCTGATCGCCGAGGAGTTCGGCGTTTCCGCAGCCACGGTCATGGCCAAATCGCGCGTGATTCGCCAGCTTGTTGATGGTGGTTTGCCGGGTGCGCCGTTCGAAGTGCCGGCACCGCCCGTGCTGGATGAGCGGGACGCGCAGTGGATGGTCGAGGTTGGTGGGGTTCTGCTCGATTTTCGGGAGGCACCGCGCGAGTTACAAGTCGAGGCCTTCTGCCGCGGCCTGATTCCTTACGTCTGGATCGACCGACACGGTCTGGGGGCGGGAGATGGACTCACGGGGCACTCCCCGGGGGCACGCGACGTCATCGCGCGCATCGGTCCCGACGGGATCACTCCCGTTCGCGACGAGCCTCCGCCTCTTGCCCAGGCCGACGACGACGGGGCCGAGATCTCGCCGGAGTTGGCAAAACGCCTGGCGCCGCTCGTGCGCAACCTCATGGACGGGTTGCTCAGTGGGGCGTTTTTCGACGACTGGGCGCCGCCCCGCGCGCCCGAGGGCAAGGTTTACGTGCTGCGGATCGACTTGCGGGGCGCCCGTCCGCCAATCTGGCGGCGTGTGGCGCTTTTCGACGACACCTCGCTCGCCGAGTTGCACGACATCATCCAAGCCGTGATGGGGTGGCACGATGCCCACCTGCACTGTTTCTGTCGGCAACAACCGCGGATTGTCTTCGGTCGGGTCGATTCCGATTGTGTCGCGGAACGAGGCCAGCTCGACGAAACCGAATATGCCGTCTGCGATCTGCTCAGCGGTGAGAAGTCGCGGGCGACCTACGAATACGATTTCGGCGACAGTTGGGTACACCGCATCGAATTGCAGAAAATCATCGAGCCCGACCCGAACACCGTCTATCCCGTCTGCCTGGCCGGCCGGCGGGCCTGCCCGCCGGAGAATTGCGGCGGGATGCCCACCTACAGATGGATGCTTCGCCAGCGATCGGGCGCGCGTATTCCGGGGGCCGACTCTTGCGGGCCGCTACCGGCGTACTTCGACGCCGAGAGATTCGATCTCGAAGTCGCGAACCAGCGTTTGCGACGTGCGGTTGGCGTGGATAGCTGATCGCGCGTCGTCGCGGATTCCCATGTTCTACTTCGTGGCCGGTTGGTTCGACCGGTTCGTTGTGTGGTTGCGCGTCACCTGTTCATGGGCCGGGGGGGAACGTCCGATGACATGGGTACGGGAATGGTGCGATCGTGGGACTTCGTATTCCGATAAAAACGTGCACTCGGGTGATTGTGTGCCGGTTGGCCGTCTTGCTGGTGGGGCTCGGGCTGTTGGGTGGCGTGTGCAGGCCGGCGGCGGCGCAGCTCGCGTACGAATCGCTCGGTGACAGGCACCCGGGCCCTGGGACAACGCCCCGCCCGGAGCTGTACCGCGAGGTCGCCCATTTCGACTTCGATGAGCGCAAACGCGGCAACTACGAGGATATCCCTCTGCACTGGGTACAGCTCGACGGCGTGGGGCTGCCGACGCTGATTTCGCATGGGCAGTTCGACGACCAGATCGGCCACGACGCACCGCCTTCGTTCCGGCTCGATATCGAAACCCACAACGTCGCGTATGAATACCGCCATCTGGACCTCACGGTCGTCCCCCATGCCGACTATGTGGTGACGGGCTATATTCGGGTCAAAGGGCTGCGTTACGCCAGCGCGTTCGTCGGTGCGTATTTCGTGGATCGCTTCGGCGAACTGATTCCTCACAGCCAGCGCGTCAGCGAGCGGTTCAAGGCCACCGGCGAGCAGCCCGAGCCGTGGCGCCGGTTCGAGATTCGCCTGCCGGGCGAGTTCCCCGCCGCCTACGCCCTGCGCTTGCAGCTTTGGATTCTCCAGGATCACACCTGGCGGCTGCCCGCCCCGGACGAAATCGACCCGATCCTGCGGCGGGACGTGTACGGGTCGGCGTGGTTCGACGACATTCGGGTGTACTTGTTGCCGCGGTTGCAATTGCGGTTTTCGGACCCGGCGGGGCTGAAACGTCCGCACAAGCCGGCGCGGTTCATCCTGGAGGTGAACAACGCGACGGCCGAGCCGCTGCGGGCCGAGTTGCAGATCACGGACAGCGCGGGCCGCCGGTGGCACCGTCAGGCGCTGGCAGTTCCGCCGAGTGATGGTCCGCTGACGTTGACGCCTGGCGAGGACAACGCGGCCGGTTTCGCGTTGGCCGGCGACGCGCGGTCAGCGCCGGTGGTGACGGCTCCCGTACCCGAGTTGCCTCCGGGGCACTACAGCGCGACGTTGCACCTGCTGGGGAACACGGGCGCGCTGATCGAGCGGCGGCTGTGTTTCGATGTTCTGCCGGAGCTGCCGCAGTCGGCGGGGCGCGGGGCGGATGTGGGAGTCGATTTGGGGTACTGGCCGGCGGGGGACATCGACGGTGTGCGCGAGCTGTTGACCGGGATGGGCTGTGGGTCGGCGAAGGTCGGGGTGCCGATGCTCGGCGCGATCGATTCCAAGGACAAATCCGGCTACCTGCGCAAATTGAGCACGCTTCTGCGCGTGCTGAGCGAGAATCGTATCGAAGTCACCGGCGTGTTTTATCCGCCGACCCGTGTCGATCGGAAAACCGGCCAGCCGCTTTCCGTCCGGGGGTTGGTGGGCGAAGACGACCTGTGGAAAAAGCTGGCCAGCCCGGTGCTCGCGAACCTCGGGGCCTTGCTTCCCACGTGGCAGCTCGGCGCCGAGCGCGTCGAGTTGGCGGGTATAGCCCGCTGGAAGCCGGCGGAGATCGAGCGCGTTCGCCGCCTGCTGCGGCGTTTCGTCACGATCCCCCACATGGCGGTGCCGGTGCACCTGAGTACGGTATCGGCGCCCGCCGACGACATCCTCTCGGTGTGGATTCCCCCGGATGTGCCGACCCGCACGTTGCCGCGGCAGTTGGATTTTCTGGCCCGGTACGATCCTTCGTCGTACTGGCTGGAGGTTTCCGCGGGCCGGGAGCCCGCGGGGCGCGCGGCGGCATTGCGTCGTCGCGATTTGGCGCGGCGGTTCGTGCTGGCCAAGGCACTCAACCCCGGGCGGGTATTCGTGCCGGTACCGTTCGCGTTGAGCCGTGGGGGGGGCAGTCCGGCGTGGCATCCGACGGCGTCGTACATTCCGTTGCGGACGCTGTTTCATTTTCTCGGGGGCAAGCACGCCGTGGCGGCGATGATTCCGGCCGACGACACGCTGGCGATCATCTTCGAGGGGCTCGATTCGAGCTGCATGGTGATCTGGTCGTGGCGGGAGCAGGGCGCGTCGCGACCGGTCGAGCTGTACCTGGGGCCGGCGCCCCGGGCGGTCACGTTGGATGGGCGGTTGGTGCCGGTGCCGGTTCATGATCATCGAGCGACGTTGCAGGTCGGCTCGGACCCGCTGATCGTGATCGATTTGCACGCGGAGTTGGCCCGCCTCCAGGCCAGCTACCGGGTTTCGCCGCACCACATCGAGGCCCACGAGACCGACGCCGGCCCGGTCGTCGAATTCGTGAATCCTTATCGCCAGCGGCTCAGCGGCGAGTTGTTGCTCACGCCGCCGGGGAACTGGCAGGTCAAGCCGGCGTCGATTCCGTTTCAGCTCGAACCGGGCGAGACGTTCTCGCAGCCGCTGGCGCTGGCGCTTCCCCCGCGTGAGATCGCGCGGACGCATCAGCTCAACGTGCGGCTCAAGCTCAATGCGCCCGAGCAAGCCAACCTCGCGTTTCGCGAACCGATCACGATCGGGCTCAACGGTATCGTGCTGCGTTGCACCGCGCGCTGGGACGGCGATACGCTCGTCGTCGATCAGTCGTTGCGCAACATCTCGGACAAGCCGGTCAGTTTTTCCGCGTACTGCGAACCGCCGGGCCGCGCCCGCGTCGAGCGGGAGTTTCTCGACATCAAGCCGGGCGAAATCGCCGTCCAGACCTACGTTTTTCCGGCCGCACGCGATCTGGCCGGCGTGAACATCCCCGCCGGTATCCAGGAGATCGACGGCAAACGTTCGCTGGATCAGTTCGTGAAAGCCCCGCGCTGACCGGCTGGCCACCACGCCGAGGCAATTGCAAAGCCCCAGGTTTCCGCCTCTCGTCAAAACGTGACCATGGCCGGCGATGCAGGCATGGCGGTCGGGATCGCTGGATACCGACTTCGTGATCGCCCCGGGTCGCGGGGTTGCCGGGGGGTTGTGTTCCGGCGAGCAGGGCATATCATCGTCAGATTCTGGCACCGGGCCCGGATGGGGGCCGGGTGGAGCCCAGGGTACGTGAGGGTTTTCGAATGAGTATCAGCCGGACGTTCCGCAAGTACAACCGCACCCTTTTGCTGGTGTTCATGTCGCTGCTGCTGGTGGTTTTCTTGATCGGCCCGGTCATCAGCCGTGCGGTGCGCAGCCACACCATGATCGACCCCGAGTTTGGACAGGCATTCGGCAAACCCGTACTGGCCAGCGACTTGCGTATGGCGACCGACGATACGGAGCTGGTGGCGCGCTTGGGGATTGCGCCGCCGCGGGTCTTGGGACCGGACGAGCGGAAGCGGAACATCGCTCGGTATTTGTTGATGGAAGAGGCCCGGCGCGCCGGCATCGTCATCAGTCGGGACGAGATCGAGAAGAGCTTTGCGAACAACCCCAATGCGGCCCGCCGGCTGGACATCATCCACAAGTCGGGATCGCGGAGCCTCGAGCAGATTTACGACGCGGTGGCGCGGGTGCTTGGTGTGCAGGCCTACGCCGAGCAGCAAGCGCGGGCCGTGCTGGATGCGAGTCTTCCGGAGCTCGAACACCAGTACCAGACGTTCATGCAACAGGCTCGCGTGGTGTTGTCCGTGATCGATTCCAACGCCTTGCTGGACAAGGTGCCCGCACCCACGGAGGAGGAGATTCGGGCCAACTTCGAGGAGGGCAAGAACCGGGAAACCCAGCACACCGAGGACAAGCTCGTCTTCGGCTACCGGATTCCCGACCGCGTCGCCGTCGAGTACCTCACGGTGGACCCCGAGGCGATCAAGGAGAATGTCCACATCAGCAAGAAGGAGGTTCGGCGGTTCTACGACGAGCACAAGAATCTCTACGTCAAGAAGGTTACCAAGGAGTCGCCGTTCAAGCTCGACGACCAGCAGAAGCCGCAGACGATTCAACTGACGTTCGCGGAAGCCCTCGCGCAGGTTCGCAAGGACTGCCGCGAGGCCAAGGCTATCCGCGAAGCCCAGTCGATTGTGAACCAGATTTACCAGGAAGCCGCGCGGCCCTGGCTGACGGCGGCGGTCGGCGACGACAACAAGCCCCGGTACCCCGGTCTCGACCAGGTTACACCCTTCAAGCAGCTCGCCGACAAGTATTCCGACACCTACCCGGTGGTCTACCGGCGCATCGACCTCGCCACGCGTGAGCGGCTCGCGGCTGATCGCGATTTTGCGCAGGCCTCGGCGGTGTTGGGCGGGCGGCCGGTGGCGGCGATCGATCTGGCATTCCGCGTCGAGGGGCTGGTGGAAGCGGAGAAAGACGACCCGGTTCCGGTGTTGCACCTGGGAGAGCCCGGCCCGGTGGTGATTCGCAAGCGTCGGGTGCCGGGCCAGCCGCGACCGGCTCCGTACCAG
>JALSRY010000610.1 GCA_026984555.1 Phycisphaerae bacterium | reverse complement strand
CGAAGACATCAACTTTCGTTACCTGGGCGAGCAGTATCCCTACGACCCCCCGTTGGTCGAACAGAGTCGGGCGATCCGCGACAAGCATTTCCAATTGGCCCATCGCCACCGCATCTCGATAATCGACAGCGACTCGGTGCCCGAACGCGACACCGACCCGCCCAACGCGAGCAACGAATGGATCGCCCGGATGGATGGCAGCCTGTTCACCCCGGCCCACGGCTACGACGGCCCCGGTGTCGGCGTGGGCAACCGTGTTTATGCAGTCGCGCTGTACGGGCTTTGGTGGTGGTTCTATCCCGACATCACCGAGTCCGAGATGTGGGACAGGACCGACGCGTGGGTAAGCTGGTTCGATGCCCACGCGCCCGACACCGACTATTTCCTGTACATCGTCGACGAAATGTCCGACCCCAACTCGCTCGCCAAGATCGAGCAGTGGGCCGGCTGGATCGAAGCCAACCCCGGTCCCGGACAGCGGATGCAGAGTTTCGCCACGCTCGATTACATCACCGGCCTGGCCGACACCCCGTCGCTCGACATCCCTTGCGCCGGCGCGTACGCCGCCACCGCCGCCGATGTCGAGGCCGCTGCTCAGCAGATTCTCGCCGACCCGGAAAAACGCTTGTGGTGGTACAACGGCATGCGCCCGCTCTGTGGTACGTTCGACACCGAGGACGACGGCGTCGCGCCACGCGCCAACGGCTGGATCCAGTTCAAGAAACACATCCAGCGCTGGTTCTTCTGGGAATCCACCTACTACAACAATTACCAGGGAGGCATGGGCCAGACCAATGTCTTCCAGTCCGCCTTCACCTACGGCATCGACGCCGGCTTCGACCCCGTTTTCGGCCATACCGGCTGGAACTATTCCAACGGCGACGGTGTGCTCTTCTATCCCGGAACCGACACGGTGTATCCGCTGGAGTCCTATGGCGTCGCCGGCCCGTTTGCCAGTCTCCGCCTCAAGCACTGGCGGCGCGGCATCCAGGACGGCGACTACCTGACCATTGCCGCCAGCCTTCGGCCGGCCCAAGTCGATCAGATCGTCGCTGCGATGGTGCCCGTGGCCTTGTGGGAGTACGGCGTCGATAACCCGGAAGACCCCACCTACGTGCATGGCGACATAAGCTGGCCGACCGACCCCGACGTCTGGGAGGCTGCCCGCCGACAGCTCGCCGACATCATCGCGTGCGGGATGGCCGGCGACATCGACGGCGACGGGGCTGTCACCCTGGCGGATTTGGCCACCCTGCTGGCACACTATGGCGACAGCGACGCCGACATCACCACCGGTGATCTGAACTTCGATCACGTCGTGGACCTTGCCGACCTGGCAACGCTGCTGAGCAACTACGGCGAAACGTGTCCGTAGCCTGGCTGGTGGGTGCCTCCGCCCATGGCGAGTCGGCGCGCTATGGCTCGCCGAGGCGGGCGCGTTCGAGGCGATTGACGACGATGGCTCCGACGGCGTCGCCCAGCACGTTCGTGGACGTGCGGAACATGTCGAGGACCGCGTCGACCGCGAAGATGATCGGGATGTAATACGCCGGCAGGTTGACGGCCGTGGCCACAATGACCATCGTCACCAGCCCCGCGTTCGGGACCGCCGCCGCCCCGACCGACGCCAGCACCGCGGTGATGAAAATCAGGAACGTCGTCATCGCGGTCATGTCGATCGGTACGTCGTCGAGCCCCCCGAAAAGCTGGATGAGGAAAATGACGGCGACACCCTCGTAAAGGGCCGTACCGTCCATGTTCATCGTCGCCCCCAGCGGTAGCGAGAAATTCGCGACCTTCGGCGAGACGTCCAGATTCTCGGTCGTGTTGGCGATCGTGATCGGCAGCGTGGCCGCGCTGGAGCGGGTTGTCAACGCCACCAGCCAGGCCTCGCGAATCCCCCGCCAAAGCCGCCCGGGACCGACGCCGCCGAGGGTCGCGCTGAGCGCCACCAGTACGACGACGTGGACGGCGATCCCCCCCAGCACCGCGGCGCAGTACCAGCCCAGTGACGAGAAAACGCTCGGGCCGGTCTGGGCCACGAGCCGGGCGACGATGCAACCGATCGCCACGGGCGAGATCGCCATCAGCCAGTGCGTGATCTGCATCATCACGTCGTTGAGTGCCGCGAACACATCGACCAAGGGACGCGCTCGCGGCCCCAGAAACGTGCACGCGATACCCAGCAGCAGGGCGAACGCGATGATCCCCAGCGCGTTGGGCGGGTTGGCCGCCAACGAGGTAAACGGGTTCGTCAGCAGCGGCCGTACGATGTCGCCGATGAAAATCTCACCGGGCGTGCGCTTCTGCGCGGCCTGGATCGCCCGGAGCTTGCCGGCGTAACGTTCTGAGGAGCCCGCCCCCGCCTTCTGTCCCTGGAGCCACGCCACGTATGCCGTCTGTGGACGTCCGTCCGGGTCGAGCGCCGACCGGCCCGTCTGCTCGGCGTAGGTCCGGCGATACGCCGCCTGCTGCCGCTCGGCCGCGGACCGCACCGCGCGCGAGCCCGGCTTGCGCCCCGGCTGGATCAACAGCACCGCCACCAGCCCGATTGCTACCGCGATCGATGTCGTCGTGATGTAATACGCGAGCGTCTTCCAGCCGATCGCCCCCAGCTCACGCATGTCGGGCAGCGACGTGACGCCCGAGACGATGCTCGCGAGGATCAGCGGCGCGATGATCATCTTGAGCGCGCCCATGAACAGCGTCGGCCCGAACAGATCGAGCAGCCACATCACCACGCCGTACCATCCCGGCGGGCCGGTCCCGCCGGGCGCGGCGGGATCGTAGACCGCGTGCAGGGCCACGCCGACGGCGACGCCGGCCCCCATCCCGATCAGAATCCAGTTGTGGAGCTTGAGCTTCATGGACGCAACCCGCGCTCGGGTTCACCAAACCCCGCCGCGACACGCGGGCTACGACTCCTCGTCGTCGGGGATTTCGAGCAGCTCGAACGTGTTGCCGTCCGGGTCGGCGATCGTCACGACCCGCGAGCCGCTATACGTCTCGATTTCGCTGAGCTGCGTGCCGCCGGTCTCCAGCAGCCGCACCAACGCGTCGTCGAATTGGGTCGTGACCACATCGAAACGCACCGTTGGCCGCGTGCCCACCGGCGGGCGTTCCCCCGGCGGCCATGCGGAGGCCCCGCCGAACAGCCGAATCGCCGGGCCGGCGGTGGGAAACTCGAGCACCGCGAACGGGCTGGGCGAGCCGGTCTCCTTTTCGACCACCGTCAGCCCGAGACCCTCGCTCCAGAAACGCAACGCCTTGTCGAAGTCGCTCGCGAAAACGTGAATATCGCCGACCGCCAGCATGGTCCTCTTCCTTGTCCTGGTTGCCGCCGTCAGCCGCTTCCCGTCCTCCAGCGTTCATTCTACCGGGCGGGTGGACCCTTGGCGATCATCCGCGGTCGTAGGCCGGCAATCTCGAAAGACACGCGGACGCCGGCCTCAAAACCGGATCGCGAACCCATCCTCACCCGGCAGCGGGGACAAATCAGCGATCTCGACACGGCTGATGAAACCCGTGAACGACTCGCGTATCGCCTCGCAAAAGCGGTCGATCTCCGCGGGCACGCCCTGGGCCTCGAGCTCGACGGTCCCGTCGGGCAGGTTTCGCACGAAGCCGGTAACGGCGAATCGCCGCGCCAGCTCGCGCGTCGTGGCGCGAAAGCAAACACCCTGCACGCGGCCGTGAAACACGACCCGGCGCCGAACGGGGTCGGACGCGTTCGCCGCACTCATGACGCCGGCTCCCCGCCGCCGGTCTGCGGCTTGCCGGTGCGCTTGAGGTACACGGCACGCTTGCCGGAAAAGACTTCGAGCCGTCCAGGTTTGACGGTGGCGTTGTACTTGCGTTGGCCGCCGGCGGCGGGACGCAGGGTGAGCTTGTAGCCGTTGAACTCGTACTCCCCGGTTTCGCGGGCGGTGTGGCCACCGATGGTCACGAGGGCGGCGTAGCGACCGTCGCGGTCGAAATCGGCGTCGTCGATGGCGAACGCGTCCGGGTTGGGCGTGGAGCGAACGAGGTCATAATGCCCGACGATCGTCCGCGAGCAGCCCGCCAGCCCGACAAGCACGACTCCCGCGACGCAACCTCCAACGAAAACCCTCACGTTCATCCGCATGCCCCTTGTGTACAGCCCGCGCGCACAACACGGGCGTGGTGGCGTTCCCCAAGACCGGTCGAGACTGGTCAGGATCGGTCAAGACCGGTCGAGATTATAGCGTCAATCAGACCGTGTTTCGGATGCGGGCCGGATCGCGCCGGCGGGAGCGGACGACGGGACCGCGGGAGCGCTCGTCGGACGGGTGGGAGCGGACGACGGGCCGCCGGCGTCCAGGTGCAATGAGGCGTAGAGCCGCTCGATACGCCGCGTATCGGGATGGTCGGGACCGAGCTTGCGGCGCAACACGGACAGAGCCGTTGTGAACGATTCCCGCGCGGCCTCACGCTGCCCCTGGCCGGCTTGCACGAGCCCCACGGCCACACGGCTCAACGCGGTGTCGGGATGGTCCGGACCGAGCAGCTCGAGTCGTATTTGGAGTGCTTCGCGCGCGAAAGATTCCGCCTGATCCGGTTTGCCCGCCTTGCAATACGCCCGTGCCATGTTGGTGAGCGTGAGGGCGAGATCGGGATGGCGGGGCCCCAACACGTGACGCTGAATTTGCAGGGCCCGGTTCATGAGTGGCTCGGCCTCCTCGAACCGTCCCGCTTGAGCCAGCGATACCGCGAGGTTGTTCGCCGCCAGCGATACCTGGAGATCATCGGGACCGTAGGCCTTTTCGACGGCGGCGAGCGCCGCGCGACCCTGTTCGATCGACTCATCGAGTCGGCCGGCTCGTCCGGCCAGCATCGCGATTGCGTTGAGTGTGCGCGCGATGTCGCGAGGATCGGCGCTCTGGCTCTTGCGCTGGAGATCAAGCACCTCCCGCAGGATCCTTTCCGCTTCGTCGAACTGTCCGCGAGCCTGCAAGACGTATGCGAGGTTCTTCAACGCCGGAGCACGCTCCGGGTTGTCGGGACCGAGCACCCGCCGATCCGCCGCCACGATCTCCCGAAACATCTGCTCGGCCCGTTCGTAATGCCCCGTGGTGGTCGCGAGCATGGCGACGTTGTTTGCTGAACTGAGCGTATCGAGATGGTCGGGCCCCAGGTGATCCCGCCGCCAACGCCACGCGGCGTCGAGCAACGGCCGGGCTTGCTCGTAATGGCCGAGGCAGAAATAGCTGTATCCGATGGCATCCTGCAACGTGGCACGTACTTCCGGTTCGGAAAGAGCTCCCTTATCGAGCAGTTTGACGGCTCGGTCGAGCGTCTCGTGCACAGTCAGATCGTGCCGGCCTCCCAGCGCCGGGTTCGCCGAGGCAAGGATGTAACGCAGAAACTCGGCGACCTGGCCGGCCCGACGGGCTTCCAGTTGGGCTTCGCGACTCTGACGCTCCGCTTCCACCCGGGCGGCCTGAGCCTCCGCGAGCCGAGCCGCGGCTTTCCGCTCCGCCCGGTGGGCGCGTACGTACAAGGCGCCCATCCAGATGCCCGATGTCGTTGTCGCCGCCAGGAACGCGCCCACCGCCGCCGCACGCCAGCGATGCCGCCAAATCAAGTGACGCAAGCTTTGCCAAGCGGAGGGCGGACGCGCCACGACCGGCTGCCCGTCGAGGTAGCGTCGAACATCTTCGGCCAACGCGGCGGCGGCACCGTAACGCTGCTCCGGGTCACGCGCGAGAGCCTTGAGCGCGATTGCTTCCAGGTCACGATCCAGATCGGCACGGATCGACCGGGGGCGCGGCGGATCATGCTCGCACAAATCGACGAGCGCCTCGCCGATGGGACGCTGCTCGGAAGCGTGGGGTCTGCGATCCGTGAGAAGTTCGTACAGGATTACGCCCAGCGAATAGACATCGCTACGCGTGTCGAGCCGGTCGAGCGGACCACGCGCCTGCTCGGGGCTCATGTAGGCCAGCGTGCCAACCACGCGGTCGGGGGCGCTGGCAAACAACGAGCCGTCCCCGTCGTCGCTGAGCCGGGCCAGCCCGAAATCGAGGATCTTGACCGCGGATCCGTTCCCGTCGTCAGCGGGCACCTGCGTGACCAGGATGTTCGAGGGTTTGATGTCACGGTGTAATACGCCTCGCCGGTGGGCATAGCCGACCGCCTCGCAGATCTGAGCAAACAGCGCGACGCGTTGCCGGATGTTCAGGCGATGGCGACGGATGAATTGGTCCAGCGGAAGCCCATCGACGAGCTCCATGACGAAGTAGGGTACGCCATCCCGAGTGCATCCCGCATCGTAGATGGTCGCAATAGCGGGATGGTCGAGACGCCCCAACGTGTGGATCTCACGCTGAAACATGCGCTGGGCGAGCGGGTCGAGATGGGTTCCCGTACGGATCACCTTCACCGCCACACGCCGGCCCGTAGTCGGCTGGAGCGCCTCGTAGACCACCCCCATGCCTCCACTGCCCAGCTTGCGAACAATGTCGCACGAGCCGATCCGGGCTGGGGGTGGATCGGGCGCTGCCGCCGCGGGCGGTACCGGACGGTATGCCGGGGTTTCGAGAAAATCCCCGCTGCTGTCGTGCGCGGCCAACAGCTTGAGCAGTTCAGCCCGCTGCGCAGGTGTCTCGCAGGCACGCTCAACGAATCGGACACGCTCCCCGCCTTGCAACGGCAGCGCTTTTTCGAAAAGCTCCTCCAGGCGTTTCCAGGCTTGAGGGGTCATCACGTCTTGCCGCCCTCGTGTTCGGAAAGATCATGCAGATTGCTCTTGAGCCAGGCCCGCGCCATCGTCCACTGACGCTTGACCGTCGCAGGCGAGATTCCCAGTACCGCTGCGGTTTCCTCTACGCTCAATCCGCCGAAGAAGCGCAGCTCCACGATCCGGGCCTTGCGCGGATCGAGGCGCGCCAGCTCGTTCAGCGCTTCGTCGAGGGCGAGGATGTCGATGTCCGCGCGGAGCTCCACGGTCGTCCCACGTGCTAACGGGATTCGTTGCCAGGCTGCGCCGCGCTTGGCTGCGCCCGCTCGACGAGCATGGTCGATCAGGACGCACCGCATCGCCCGAGCGGCCAGAGCCAGAACGTGCTCCCGCGTATGGTTGCGGTCGGCGAGCTGCCGGGCAATCCGCAAGTAGGCTTCGTGGAGCAGTGACGTGGTTTCCCGCCCACCGCCGATCCCGCTGCGCAGCAGGCACGCCGCCAACTGGTGAAGTTCCGCGTAACTGACGGTTCCTAGTGGGTGCAATTCGCTGTGGCGGGTTTCTTCGGTCATGCTTGGACTCGTTCCGGTCACGTGCCCGCCGTCTGGGAGAACCACACGCCCCGAAACTTTTCTGAGCCGCACGCAACCTCGTTTGCGTATTCCATCCATAGGAACGACGGATTCATTGTATGCCGCCGGGTGGGGGTTGTGGACCACGAGGTGCGACGGCCCTTCACGACCAGCCCACAGCCCGGGAGGTATGGGGAAAACAGATTCGACACAACGATGAGAGGGAGATCAACCATGAGCAACACACTTCGTCGAACGCTTCGCGTCCTGCCAGCCGTGCTGGCGATGCTGATCACGAGCCAGTCGCTCGCACAAGTCCTCACCGGGCAGGCGAGCCAGGCCACCCCTGTTCCGCGTTCAAGTGCCACGGACGTACAAGGTTATGTTGTCTTCGACCTCGGTACGCTCGGCGGAAACGAGAGTCGTGCGTACGGCATCAGCAACAGCGGTCTCGTCGTGGGATGGGCGCAACGTTCCGGTGGTCGGCGTTCGGCCTTTCTCTGGAACGGATCCCAGATGAGCGACTTGGGAGTTCTCCCGGGCGACCGCCAGAGCATGGCCCTCGGCGTCAACAATGCCGGGCAGGTCGTCGGCGAGTCCTGGCCGGGCAATGCCGCCGTGGACCCGCCCTTTTTCAACGACTACGCCACCGCGTTTTCCTACACCAACGGGACCATGGTTTCGCTGGGGACGCTCGGTGGAGCGGACAGCCGCGCCACGGCCGTCAGCGACGCTGGTGTGATCGTCGGTGTTTCAGCCCTGCCGAACCACGATCGACACGCGTTTGCCTTCGTCGATACCGGCATGACCGATCTGGGTACCCTGGGCGGGTTCGACAGTGACGCCGGAGACGTGACCAACTTCGGCCTGATCGTGGGCTACAGCGATCTGCCCGGGTATGCCAGCGTGGCGTGCCGCTGGGTGGGTGGCGAGCCTCACGCCATGGGTGGATTGGCGCATGCCGATGGCGTCAACGATTACGAGCAGGCGGCGGGGCGCACGCTCCATGACGGCCACTACATCGCCGCCGTGTGGGATGACGGTAACGTTACCCTGCTTGGGACGCTGGGTGGCCGCTGGAGCGGTGCCAACGCGATCAACGACAGCGGACAGGTCGTTGGACAGAGCGAAATGCCTTCGTATGCCCGCCATGCGTTCGTTTACGAGAACGGCCAGCTCGCGGACCTCAACGCCCTCGTCGCCGACCCGAGCTGGCTCCTCGAAAACGCTACCGACATCAATGATTCGGGCGAAATCGTCGGCTACGGCACCCACAACGGCGTTCAGCGGGCGTTCCTGGCGGTTCCGCCTGGGCTGCGCATTCATGGCCCGACGCCGGGTTTCGCTGGCGTGACCAATTCCGTAATGGTGCTCGGAGCCCAGGCCGGGGACGCCGTGTATCTTTACTAT
>JALSRY010000609.1 GCA_026984555.1 Phycisphaerae bacterium | reverse complement strand
AGACGCCGCGCGCAGCGCTCTGGGGATCGCTCGTGAGGCCCTGTGCGGTCTCACCTCGGCGTCGCTGCACCGGCGTAAGGGCCAGGACGTGTTGATTGATGCGCTCGGACGCCTGGATACGTCGGGTCTTACGGGTCCTCTCGTCTGGTTGCTGGCTGGCGAAGGACCGGAGTCGGCCGCTCTTGCCGCCAAGGCGCGCGCGGTGGCGGGTGTCGAGATCCGACTCGTCGGCCAGCTGACGCCCATCGAGCAGGCGCTCGCCGCGGCCGACATCTTCTGCTTGCCCTCACGCAAGGAGGGGCTCGGCGTTGCGCTGCTCGAGGCCATGGCCGCCGGGCTCCCGGTCGTCGCCTCCGCCGTTGGCGGGATGCGGGAGGCTGTTGTGGACGGCGAGTCCGGTCTGCTCGTGCCTCCGGAGGATCCGCAAGCACTTGCCGAAGCCCTTGGTGTCCTGCTCTGTGCCCCAGAGCGTCGTGCGCAGCTAGGCAACGCGGCGCGAGCCCGCGTTCGAGCTGAGTTCGACGTGGCGAGAATGTGCTCCCGGACCGAGGAGTTGTATGTTCGCCTGGTTCGAGCCGATCGCTGATGCACCGAACTATGCCCCCGAGCACGCTGTCGGCGTGTGATCCAGAAATGTCTAGTGGTATGAATCAGAAATCCTCGACCTTATCCGCGGCCCTCGGACGCCCCTGGCGGCGCCGTGCTCCCTCGGCGGGCATCCAGCCCGCCTGCGTCCGCCCGGACCGTTGGGTTGTCCCAGCGCCATTCAGGCGCAGCGACCCCCCAACTCTTGCCAGCGACGCCCGATGACTCCCGGATCAGGCCGCAATAGTCTGAATCACACCACTAGCGAGACCGAGAAAAAGACATGGTCGATTTCGAACTGACGGACGAGCAGCAAGCCATCCAACGCAAAGCGCGCGAGTTCGCCGACAACGAACTCGCACCGAATGCCGGTGCCTGGGATGCCCAGACGCACTTTCCGCGCGAGGCGCTCGCCAAGGCCGCGGATCTCGGCTTCTTGTCCATGACGGTGCCGAAGGAGTATGGCGGGCAGGGTTGGGGCAATGTGACCGCGTGCGTCGTCCTAGAGGAGATCAACCGAGGTTGCGCGTCGACCGGCGTCACGGTGTCGGTCCACAATAGCCTCTTCTGCTCGCCGCTCGTCAAGTTCGGCACGGACGAGCAGAAGGAGCGTTATCTGCCGAAAATGGCGACTGGCGAGACGCTCGGAGCCTATTGCCTGTCCGAGGCGGGCGCGGGTTCGGATGCCGCCGGGCTGCGCTGCGCCGCGACACGCGACGGTGACGATTGGATCCTTAGCGGTCCCAAGCTCTGGATCACCAGCGGCAGCGAGGCGGATGCTTTCGTTGTGTTTGCGCGCACGAGCGAGGATCGTACGCGGGGCATCTCGGCCTTCCTGGTCGAAAAGACGTTCCCGGGGTTTGCGGTTGGCAAGAAGGAAGTGAAGCTCGGGATTCGAGCCTCGCCGACGACAGAGATCCAACTCAATGACTGCCGCGTCCCGGGTCGGTGTCTGCTCGGCGAAGAGGGCGTCGGCTTCAAGATCGCGCTCGATACGCTCGACGGCGGGCGGCTTGGCATTGCCGCGCAGAGCTTGGGCATTGGCCGAGCCGCGCTGGACGCCTCGGTGGCTTACTCCAAGGCGCGGGTGCAGTTTGGGCGACCGATCTCACGACTCCAGGCGATTCAGTGGAAGATCGCGGACATCGCCACCGAACTCGATGCAGGGCGACTGCTGACCTGGCGTGCGGCGTGGCTCCGCGACCAGAAACGGCCGTGCACCAAGGAGTCGGCCATGGCCAAGTTCTTCGCGTCGACCGCCTGC
>JALSRY010000608.1 GCA_026984555.1 Phycisphaerae bacterium | reverse complement strand
CGCCAGCGAGGGAACCAGTGACCCGGACAGGGGGCGGATGGCCGGCTTGCCGGCGGGGGGGCGATCGGCGCCCTTGCCCGTCTGCCCGCGCGGGGCAATAATGACCCCTTACGTCATTGACAACTGAATGGGATCGCAGGTGGAGAGCGTGGATGGGAGCGAAGCTCCAGGCATTGTTCGCACTTCAGGACATCGAATCGCAGATCGTCGATATCCGGCGGCAACTGGCGCGCAAGCAGCGTCAGGTCAAGGCTCAGCAACGCAAGCTGGACGCCAAGCGCGAGGAGATCGAGCAGCGTAAGGCGGATATCCAACACACCCAGGCGGAATTCGATCGCCTCGACGTGGACATCAAGGCCCGCTCGGCCAACATCGACAAGATGCGCGAGCACCTCAATTCGGTCCGTACCAACAAGGAATACGCCACCCTGCTCGCCCAGATGAACAACGAAAAGGCCGACGTGACGCGACTCGAAACCCGCGCCATGGAGGTCATGCAGGCGGTCGAGGCCAAAAAGGCCGAGCTGGCCGAGATCCAGGCCGCCGAGAGCGGCGAAATCGAGCGTCTCGAAGAACTCCAGGCCGAGCTCGAACAGGCGCGGGCCTCTTTCGGCGGGCGGCTCGCACAGCTCGAAAAACAACGCGAGCTCGCCGCGGAGCAGATCGACGCCGAGACGCTCAAGCTCTTCGATCGGCTCTCCGAACATTACGAAGGCGAGGTGCTCGCCGAGGTCGAGCGACCCAACCCGCGCCGCGATGAGTTCATCTGCGGCGGCTGCCACATGGCCCTGCGCATGGAGGTTGCCAACACACTCCGCTCGCGCGACGAAATCGTCACCTGCAAGAGCTGCGGCCGTATCCTGTTCATCGACCGAAACACCTGACGCGAGGCGACTCTTGGCCCTGACGCTCCACATCGACGGCGGCTCGCGTGGCAACCCCGGCCCCGCCGGCGCAGGTGTCGTCATCCACGCCGACGATGGCACGCTGATCTACGAGGCCGCGTTTTTCCTCGGCCGGCAGACCAACAACGCCGCTGAGTACCTCGCGTTGATTCACGGTCTCCAGCGCATCGCCCAACTCGGCGAGTCCACCGTGACCATCTTCTCCGACAGCGAGTTGCTCGTCCGGCAGATCACCGGACAGTACCGGGTGAAGAACCCCAACCTCGCTCGGTTGTTCGAGCAAGTCCAGATGCTCCTGTTGCGCGTGCCCTGTTGGAGCATCCAGCACGTTCCGCGCGACCAGAATCGCCGGGCCGACGCGCTCGCCAATCTCGCGATGGACCGCGGCGAGAACGTCGTGGTGGTCGACGCGAAGCCCTCCGGCACGCCCCCGCCTTCCGCACCCCCTCCCGATCCTGCTTCCGGCGAGGCCGCCGCCGCCGGCTCCCCCGCGCCACCGATCGACCCCGCCGGCCGTCGCGCCGTGCGCGTAACGGTGGTCAAGCGTCCCGGTGCTTCAGAATGCCCCGTGGCGGTCGGTATCGATGGCGACGGCGTGGTGGTCGAGGCCGCCTTGCCGGAAGGGTTGTGTATCTACGCCGCCCACGCCCTGCTGCCGACGATCATCGCGATCCTCAACACCAGCGGAAACGAGTTCGAAGCCGTCCCGACGCTGACCGTGCAGTGCACGCGGCCGGAGTGCCACGCCACCTTTCACGTTTCGCCGTTTCGCTCGGGAAACGGCGCCACGAAAAAAACCAGCGACACCTGAAAGCAGCCGGGAGCGGTCAGGTCCGGGCGCTGCGGCCCCGTACCCGGGCGAGCCGGAGCACTTCCTGGACGAACTCGCGGAGTTTGTAGGTGCCGACGCTGCCGGCGGTTCCGCCCTGCGCCTCGCGGCACAACG
>JALSRY010000607.1 GCA_026984555.1 Phycisphaerae bacterium | reverse complement strand
CAAGGGCGCCGACACGCCCTATCCAGCCCGGTTTGCCGGCGCACACGGGCGCGGACTGGCGGCGCTCGGGTTGCGACTGGCCGGCCCGGATGAGATGCCCCAGCCTTTCGACGAGGACGACGACGACTGAGCCGGGGGTTGTTTTCGGCGATCAACGGCCTATACTGGCATATCTGTGTCGTGGCAAGTCATTCCGTGACAACGTGTTTCGTTGATGCGCCACCTACCGCTTCTTCAAAAGCAGTACACCCAACCATGCCTGAACCGGACATTGCCGTAGACCTGCAAGAAAAACAGACGGTCGGTTTCGACGCTCTCGGCCTCGGCGACGAGCTCCTCGACGCCGTCCGCCGCGCCGGATTCCAAACCCCCACCGATATCCAGCGTGAGCTCATTCCCCACGCGCTCGAGGGACGTGACTGCATGGGCCAGGCCCGTACCGGCACCGGCAAGACCGCCGCCTTCGCCCTGCCCATGCTCGAACGGATCGAACCCGGCGCCGGGATCCAGGGACTCGTGCTCGTGCCCACACGCGAGCTCGCGCTCCAGGTCGATGAGCACGTGCGCATGCTGGGCGTGACGCGCCCTCTGAAAACCCTGCTCGCTTATGGCGGCACGAAAATCCGCCACAATCTCCAGCGGCTGCGCACGAACCGCGAAATCGTGATCGGCACCCCCGGCCGCATCCTCGACCTCATTCGCCGCGGCGCGCTCGACCTTTCCCGGATCCGCATCGCCGTCCTGGACGAGGTCGACCGGATGCTCGACATTGGGTTCCGCGACGACATCCGCCGCATCCTCAAGCAGATCAAGCACAAGCACCAGACGCTGTTCGTATCGGCCACGATCGACGACGCGATCCGCCGGCTCGCCCGCTCTTTCATGCACGACCCGGTCGAGATCAACGTTTCGGAGGACAAGCTCACGGTTGACGAGATCCAGCAGGATTTCGTCTCCGTCGATCCGCGTGACAAGTACGCCACCCTGCTCGGCTTCCTGCGTGCCGAGAACCCCAAACTCGTGATCGTCTTCACCAATACCCGCCACCAGGCCCGCCGCGTGGCCAAACGGCTCAAGGAAGACGGCATCCGCTGCCTCGAAATCCACGGCGACCTCCAGCAACGCCGGCGTGAAGAAGTCCTCAAGCGTTTCCGCGCCGCCCGCATCCAGGTGCTCGTCGCGACCGACCTCGCCTCGCGCGGCATCGACGTGATGGAGGTGTCGCACATCGTCAACTACGACATCCCCGAAGACCCCTCCATCTACGTCCACCGCATCGGCCGAACCGCGCGTATGGGCCAGAGCGGCTATGCCCTCACGTTCGTCACCCGCGAACAGGGCAAATACCTCACCGAAATCGAAAAACTCATCAACATGGAATTGCACCGCCACGACGCGCCCTGGGTCGTCAAACGCGCTCCCGAGCCCGAATCCCAGCCCGAACAGGCCGCCACCGAGGAAGAGCCGGGCGTGCCCACACGCTGGACCGAGGCCGTTCAACGCGACAAATCGCTCGAAGAAAAAGGACTCAAGCCGGTTCCGAAAACCCTCGGCGGGCGTTTCCGCTCCGGCCGGCGGCGACGCCTGTAACCAGCCGCAGGACTTGCCCCGTGTTTCCCGCGCTCTGTCCCCACACGAGCCGGGCGGACCTCATTCCCGCCGGCGCCTCCCAGCGATTCGGGCCGGCGCCTCGCCCCCGCGACGCCCATCGGCGACAATGCGCAACCATACACAACCACCTGACGGAGTTGTTCGCATGGCACGGAACACCTACCAGGCGTCTGCCGGCCTGTCTCGCCGACGTACCCTCCTCGCGACCATGACTCTCGTGGCGCTGGCCGGCAGCTTGCTAT